>DASUHM010000048.1 GCA_036273515.1 Gaiellales bacterium | reverse complement strand
GCTCGACTTCGTGTTCTCGCAGCGGCCTGTCAGCCCATCGGTGTGAAGCGTCGCCTTGGCCTGGTCGCACGACTGGCCGATCACCGCCTGCGGCACCGTCTTGTCGTTGCCGTTCAGCATCGAGTAGACGACGTAGCCGGCCACCGCCGCCAGGGCGAGCAGGACGAGCACGAGCACCCAGGGCCAGGCGCTCCGGCGCGGGGCGGGCCGCTCGGGCGGTGGAGGCGGCGGGGGCTGGCGCATGACGCTGGTCGCGCCCTCCGGCGGCTGGCCGATGACGCGGGTGGCATCGCCGGCGGCGATCACGCGCGTCGCCTGCTGCGTGTCGGCCGACGCCGACTGGCCGCGGCTGACGCGGCCGAGCTCCTCCGCCATCTGCTTGGCCGACGAGAACCGCAGCGCCGGATCCTTGGCCAGCGCCCGCATGACAACCTGCTCCATGGCCGGCGAGACGAGCCGGTTTCGCCGGTTGAGCGGCGGCGGCGTGTCGGACACCTGCTTCATGGCGATGTCGACGGCCGACTCGCCGGTGAACGGGAGGTCGCCGCACAGCATCTCGTAGAGGACGACGCCCATCGAGTAGATGTCCGACTCCGGGCCGACCGCGAGACCGCGGGCCTGCTCCGGCGAGAGGTACTGGGCCGTGCCGACGATCGAGCCGACCTCGGTCATCTGCTGGGTGTTGGCGGCCCGGGCGATGCCGAAGTCCGTCACCTTGAGCCGGCCCTCGTCGGTCAGCACCATGTTGTGCGGCTTCACGTCGCGGTGGACGACGCCCTGGCGATGGGCGGCGTCGAGCGCGGCCAGCGCCTGCGTCGCGTAGTTGATCGCCTCCGGCTCGGGCAGCGGCGCTCGCCGGGTGATCTCCTCCTTGAGCGTCGGCCCGTCGAGGTACTCCATGGCGATGTAGGACGTGCCCATGGCCTCGCCGCGGTCGTAGACCGTGACGATGTTCGGGTGGCGCAGGCTGGCGGCCGCCGCCGCCTCGCGCCGGAACCGCTCGACGAAGGCGGCGTCGCGGGCGTAGCGGTCGGACAGGATCTTGATGGCGACCTTGCGCCCGAGCGACTGATCGGTCGCCAGGTAGACGTCCGCCATGCCGCCCGAGCCGATCTGGCGCTCGATCACGTACCGCCCGTCGAACAGCTGCCCGATGAGGGAGAAGGCGCTCACGAAGCCGCTACTTTGCCACGTTGCGGTGGAGGTACGCCTCGATCACCTTCGCGGCGATGGGCGCCGAGATCTGGCCGCCGAACTCGGGAGTCTTCTCGACGACGACCGCGACGGCGATCTTGGGGTCGTCGGCGGGCGCGAACGCGATGAACCAGGCGGTGTTCAGGCCGTTCACGCCGGTCTCGGCCGTTCCGGTCTTTCCGGCCACGTTCAGGCCGAGCACGTTGGCCGCCGTGCCGGTGCCCTCGTCGACCACGTTTCGCATGTCGTCGGTCAGCTGGGCGGCCGACTGCGGCGACATCACCCGCTCGACCTGCTGCGGCTTGCCGGTGTAGACGGTGTGCCCGCCCGGGGTCACGACCTTGTCCACGAGCCGCGGCGCCATGCGCACGCCGTTGTTGGCGACGGTCGCCGCGACGGTGGCCATCTGCAGCGGGGTCACACCCAGTCGCTCCTGGCCAATTGCGACGCGGCCGACGTCGACTGGCGCCCGTGTGCCCAGCATATGGCCGTTCTGATAGATCCCGCTCGGGTTCATCTCGTCGGTGGGGTAGGTGAACGGCGGCAGCTGGAAGAAGCCGAACTTCTGCATCGTGTTCTCGAGCCGTGTCTGGCCGAGCTTCTCGCCGAGCTGGGCGAAGTAGGTGTTGACGGAGTTCGTGAGCGCGGTCTTCAGATCGATCGTGCCGAAGCTCTCCGTGCCGGCGTTGCACAGCGAGTGGCCCTCGACGACGATGCAGTGTCCGCCGGCGTCGATGTTCAGCTGCTTGGGCCCGTAGCCGGCGTTCAACGCGCTCGTGGCGGTGACGATCTTGAACGTCGAGCCCGGCGCGTACAGGCCCTGCGTGGCCCGATTCAAGAGCGGCGCGCCCCCCTTGGCCGAGAGCCTGGAGAAGTTCTGGTCGACCTTGTTCGGATCAAAGCTGGGCGAGGAGTACATGGCGACGACGCGGCCGGTGCTCGGCTCGATCGCGACCACGGCGCCCGTCAGACCCTGGCCCTCGAGGCCCTGCTGGGCAGCCTTCTGGGCCGGCTTGGACAGGCTGGTGATGACGTTGTCGCCGGTCACGGTCTCGCCCCGCAGGGTCGAGCCGATGTTCGAGATCACCGTGGCGAGGTCGGAGTTCGACGCCGTCAGGTACGGGTTCTCGGCCAGCTCGAGGGCCGTGCGGCCGTCGCCGACGGTGTTGTACCCGACGGCATGCGCGAAGAGCGGGCCGTACGGGTAGCGGCGCGTGTAAAGCGTGAGCCCGTTTCGCCGCTCCGCCTTGTTGTGGGCCAGGACGGTCGTCCCGTTGGACGCAAGGATCAGGCCGCGCTTGATCTGCAGCTGGCGGTAGACCAGGCGGGCGTTGTCGCGCCGGTCGGCCAGCGACGAGGCCGCCCAGATCTGCCAGTAGGCGGTCATCGTGATCAGGAGCGCGATGCCGACGGCGGAGAGACGGAACAGCGTGGTGATCTGGCGGTTCACGTCTGCCTCCGCGACGCGGCCCGGTCGGAGATCATGAGCAGCAGCCCGAGGAGGAGGAAGTTCGACACGATCGACGAGCCGCCGTAGCTCACGAACGGGAGGGTCACGCCGGTCAGCGGGATCAGCCGGGTGATGCCGCCGACGATCAGGAAGGCCTGGAGCATGAGCGAGAACGTGAGCCCGCAGGCGAGCAGCTTCGAGAAGCTGTCGTCGGCCAGCGTGGCGATCTTGAAGCCGCGGTAGGCGAAGAGCAGGTAGATCAGGAGCAGCCCCGCCGCTCCGGCCAGGCCGGTCTCGTCCGACCAGGCGGCGTAGATGCCGTCGGTCTGGACTGCCGGGATGATCGTCTGGCCGTGGCCGATCACCTGCAGGCTGCGGCCGAGGCCCGTGCCGAAGATGCCGCCGTCGGCGATCGACTCGACCGACTGGACGACCTGGTAGCCGGTGCTGTGGGCGTGCGTCCAGGGGTCGACCCAGATCGAGAAGCGCTCGCGCACGTGCGGGATCGCCTTGTAGATGAAGAGCGATCCGGCCGCGAACGTGCCCAGGCCGAGCACCGTGTAGAGGTGGCGGCCGGTGGCGACGTAGATCATGGCAAGGAAGATCCCGAACAGGAGCAGCGCCGAGCCGAGATCGTTCATCACGGCCAGCACGCCGAGCGAGATGCCGGCCATCAGCGCCAGCGGCCCGAGATGGCGGGCCGCGGGGATGTCGAGCCCCAGGACGCGGCGGCGGCCGTGCGTCAGCACCTCGCGGTTCTCGCGCAGGTACCCGGCCAGGGCGATCACGAGCAGGAGCTTCACGAACTCGCCCGGCTGCACCTGGACGCCGCCGATCCGGATCCACAGCCGGGCGCCGTTGACGGTCGTGCCCGCCACCATCGTGAGCAGCAGGAGCCCCACCGCGGCCGTCGCCAGCGAGTATTTGTAGGGCTCCAGGCGGCGGACGTCCCCGAGGATGAAGATCAGCCCGAGGAAGCCGATCAGGCCGATCACGATCCAGACCGACTGGTCGCGGGCGAGGGTCGGCTGCAGGCGGTAGATCTCGGTCAACCCCAGGCCGGAGAGGAGCGCCGCCAGCGGCAGCAGCCACGGGTCGGCGTTCGGCAGGCCGGCGCGCACGCCGATGTGGGCGACGGCGAAGAGCGCCAGGAAGAAGCCGGCGTAGATCAGCGACGTGCTCGAGATCTGGTTCTGGCGGGCGGTGTAGACCGAGGCGAAGCCGATCGCGGTCAGCATCCCCACGAAGACCAGGTTCAGGAGCTCGCGCAGGCGCAGGGACGACCTCACGGGCTTGCCACCTCGTACGGGCGCAGCGTCGACATCGCGCCGGAGTCGCTGCGCAGCGTGTGATCGAAGAGCGTCTTTCGCTGCCGCGGCGTCAGCGTCGCGTAGCTGACGGTCGACTCGTAGACGACGTGGTAGAGGTGGACGCCGAAGGGCAGGTCGACCGGCACGCCCTGGTAGACGGCCACCCGGCCGGTGGACGTATCGGCGCCGATGAAGTGGCTCTCGCGCACGCCGACGACGGCCGCGGCGGCCAGCGCGACCGCGAGCACGCCGGCGCCGAGCAGGGCCACGACCGTGCGCGCCCGCGGGCCGCCGCCGCCGTCGTCGCGGTGCTCGTCGTCCTCGAGCCCCGGGGGCAGGATGTGGGTACGCCCGTCCGCCGCCGCGGCGGCCTCCCCGTCGGCCTCCGCCTCCCCCGTCGTCTCGCCGATCCGGAAGACGATGGCGGTCACGTTGTCCTCTCCGCCACCGGCCAGCGCCGCCCGCACGAGGTCGCGCGCGAGCGCCGCCGCGGCTCCGTCGCCCGCCAGGATGTCGGCGATCTTCGGCTCCGGCACCATGGTGTTCAGGCCGTCGCTGCAGAGCAGGAAGACGTCGCCGTCCACGGCGCGCACCTCGAAGGTGTCGACCTCGACCGACTCGTCCGTCCCCAGCGCCCGGGTGATCACGCTGCGCTGCGGGTGGCGCTCGGCGTCGGTCTCCGACAGCTCGCCCTTGCGCACCAGTTCGCCCACCAGCGAGTGGTCGTCGGAGAGTCGCTGCAGGCTGCCGTCGCGCAGCAGGTAGGCGCGGCTGTCGCCGACGTGGGCGAAGGCGATCCTGCCGTCCTCGTCCATGAAGGCCGCGGTGACGGTCGTCCCCATCCCGGCGGCGTCGGGATCGGAGCGCGACCGCTCGAGAATGCGGCTGTTGGCCAGGCGGATCGTGGCGCGCAGCACATCCGTCGGCGCGGGGCCGATCAGGTCGGCCTGGGCGAACGCCTCGGCGCACATGCGCGACGCGATCTCGCCCGCCTGGGCGCCGCCCATGCCGTCGGCGACCATGAAGAGCGGCGCGCGCATCAGATATGAGTCCTCGTTGGAGCGGCGAACGTTCCCGGTCTGGGTGACGCCGGCGGAGTCGACGATGCCGAGGCTCACGTGCCCGCCCGGTAGGTGAGCTGGGTCTGCCCGATCGTGACGACGTCGCCGGCGACGAGGCGGCGGACGCCGACCAGCCGGTCGCCGTTCACGTAGGTGCCGTTCGTCGAGCGCAGGTCCTCGACGACGTCGCCCTCCTGGGCGCGCCCGAAGCGGGCATGCCGGCCCGAGGCGTACCCGTCGGCGCCGAGCGGGATGTCCAGGTCGGCGTCGCGGCCGGCGACCAGGTCGCGGCCGATCTCGATGCTCGTGCCCGCCTCGAGCTCGGGGCTCTGCACGACCACGAGGTGGCCGGCGCCCCGGGCCGGCTCGGCCTTCTGGACCGGCTTCACGGGCCGCAGCACCATGCTCTCCTGGCCGACGGTCATGTCGCGCGATGCGACCCGGATCACGCGCCAGATGAAGAGGTACAGGAGGACGACGAAGCCCACCTGGAGGAGCAGCAGGAGCTGTTTAACCAAGGCGACGCTCGAACGTGAGCCTGGTCGTGCCCACGCCGATCACGTCTCCGTTCATGAGCGACGTCTCGCCCACTCGCTGGCCGTTCACCTCGGTGCCGTTGGTCGACCCCAGGTCGACCAGCGAGAAGCCCTCGCCCAGGCGCCGGATCTCGGCATGGCGGCGCGACACGTTGGGGTCGTCGACGACGATGTCACACCCGCTGGAGCGGCCGATGACGGTGACGCCCTGGTCGAGCGTCATGTCGCGGCCGTCCCACAGGAGCACCGCCTGCTCGCGCCGGGGCGGCGGCGTGGGCTCCGGCTCCGGTTCGGGCTCGGGCGTCGGCTCGGGCGCGTACACCATCGTTGCGCCGGTCAGCGGCGCGTCGGGAATCGGCGGCATCACAGGCGGGACGTCGAGCGGGGCGGCCGGCGGCGGGATGGGGGGCGCCGGCGGCACGGGCGCAGCGACCGTGGCGGAGGGGCCGGGACGCTCCTCCCCCTCGCCCTCCTCGGCGCCGACCGCGATCCCGAACATCCCGACGGTCAGGTCGGGCTCGGACTCGAGCGAGACGACGGGGCGGGTGGCGGTGCTGTAGCCCTCGCGGCGGGCGTGCTCGACCAGGTACTCCGCGAGCTCGTTGCACATCTGCGACTCGTACGCCGCGAACTGGTCGCGGTCGGCCGGGTTCAGGTAGACCGTGTACGAGTTCGGCACGTAGACGCGGTGGATCGAGATCGTGCGGTGGTCGTCCATCTCCTTGGCCAGCTTGCGGGCCAGCTCGACGGGTTGCACCGACGATCGGAACGTGCGACCGAAGAGGCCTTCGACAAGGCCCCCGATCCTCCGTTCGATGTCGCGGAAAACGCTCACGGTGGGCTGCCGACGCGGGGTGTTCTCGGGTCAGCCGCCGCGCTTGGGATCTGGTCCGGCGACTGCCCAGACGGCGGGGATTATAGCTGTGAGGACTGCCGCGATCTCCGTACCCAGGCCGATCGAACCGCTCGCGATCAGCTGCGGGATGCCGATGACGGCGAGGGCGAAACCGAGCCCCCAGAGCGCGCATGCCTGCGTCCGCCGCTCGGCCCACCACGCGAACGGCAGGAGCACGGCGAAGGCGACGATGGCGGCGCACGTCGCCGCCAGCGCGGGGCCGCGGTCGATCACGTGCAGATAGGCGAACGGGCTGTTGGCGCCGGCCAGCCCGGCCGCGAGCCGGTCGGTCGCCCACCCCGCGCAGACGGCAGCGACGATCGCCCCCGCTGCAGCCTCCGCCGCTCGCCGCCCTCGCGTCGGCGCGGTTGCGGCGACGAGGACGATTGCCGTCCCCATCCCCACGAACGCCAGCGGGATTGCGGCGAGCGGCGCCAGGCAGCGGCGGCCCGGGTTACGACGTGAGAACCAGATCCAGACGGCGGCGAGTGCGATCCACAGGAGTCCGGCCGCCTCGGCGAAGTTCCAGAACGCGGGCACCGCCACCACCGCGCCGGCGGCGAGCGCCGCCAGCGGGCGCCGCCACGCGAGCGCCCCCAGCAGCACCGCCAGCGGGATCGTCCACGCCGGCGGGTACATCGGGAACGCGGTGAGCGCGAAGGCCAGCGCGCCGCCGGCCAGGAGCGCCGAGGCCGCCGGGGCGGCCCGCTCGCGGAAGCCCTCGAACGGGAGGGTGAGGCGGCGGCGGACGGGGGCCGCCTCGGGCGCGAAGCCGGGCGCCTCGGTCACCGACGGCACGGCGACCGCGGCGAGCAGCTGGTCGCGCAGGCCGGCGGCGTCGGGGCGGCGGCCGGGATCGGGATGCATGGCGCGCTCGAGCGCGCGGGAGAGATCGCGTGGCAGGTCGGGCCGCAGCCGGTGCAGCGGCACCGCCCGCTCGCTCTGGTTGTCCAGCAGCTCGGACAGGCTGCGGGCGCGGTAGGGGTTGCGCCCGGTCAGCGTGGCGTACAGGGTCAGCCCGGCCGACCACACGTCGGTCGCCCCGGTCGCGCGGCGGCCGGCCGCCTGCTCCGGCGCCATGTAGGACAGCGTGCCCAGCAGCCGCTCGTCGACGGTCGGCTCGCGGGCGTCCTCGTCGCGGGCGATGCCGAAGTCGGTCAGGTGCACCGACCCGTCGTTCGAGACCAGGATGTTGGCAGGCTTCACGTCGCGGTGCACGACCCCGCGCTCGTGCGCGTGCGCAAGCGCGTCGCAGACGGCGGCGATCGCGCGGACGGCCTGCTCGTCGGAGAGCCCGCTCTTGTCGAACCGCTCGCCCACGACGAGCTGGGAGATCAGGTAGGCGTGGTCGTCGTCGTGCGCGACCCCGACCACCTCGTGGATGTTCGGGTGGTCGAGCTTCTGTGCGGTGCGGGCCTCGCGGTCGGCGCGGGGGGCGAGGCCCTCCTCGCGGCTGAACACCTTGACGGCCACCGACTCGCCCGACGCGGCGTCGCGACCCGTGTACACCGACCCGAACCCGCCCTTGCCGAGGACGTCGGTGAGCCGGTAGCGGCCGGCCACGACTCGGCCTTCGAGGTTCGCGGGGTCGGTTGCGGGAGCCGGGTGCGCCACGGGGCACTGATTGGCCGGAACTGCCTGGATTCCTCCAATTCCGCATCCGAGGGCGGTGGTAGGGTCCGCACGTGCCTCCTGACGACTTCTTCGACGAGGACTGGGAGGAGCCGAGCAGAACCCAGGACACCGCCATCACCCGCCCCTCCGGCGACGGCGAGGAGCGGACGCGTGGCGGTGCGCAGGAACCCGACCAGGGCGTGCCCCCGCGCCAGCCGCGGCCACCCCAGCGCAAGCGGCCTGCCCGGGGCGGCGGCCGGCGCGCCCCGCAGATGCCCAAGATGCCGAAGCTGCCGGGCCTCGGCGGCGGGGGTGGCGGTGGTGGCGGTGCGGTCTCGCTGCCCGACCTCGAGTACCGCCGCCTGGCCGGCCTCGCCATCGGCATCATCGCCGTCATCGTCGTGCTCGTGCTGCTGGCGCGCAGCTGCTCGGGATCGTCGGCCAAGAGCTCGAACGAGAACTACGTCGGTGACCTGACCACGAAGGTGCTGAAGCCGTCCGACGCCGTCGCGCAAAGCTTCCACTCGACGCTCGACCTGCGCGCCGCGAGCCTCACCCAGCTGCAGAAGAGCATCGAGACCGACCTCTCGCAGATGCGCGCGATCCGCTCGCAGGCGGCGGCGCTCAAGCCCACCAAGCAGCTCGAGCTCTACCAGCCCGCCCTGCTGCAGACGCTGCAGCTGCGCGTCACCGGCCTCGACTGCTTCTCGCAGAACCTCTCCACGGCGTGGAACACGAAGACGGCGGAGGCGGCCGGCGCGCAGCTCTACCAGTGCATGGGGCAGCTCCTGTCGTCGGACTACGTCTACGCCGACTTCTTCGCCGACGGGGCGAACAGCGAGCTCAAGAAGCTCGGCGCGGCCGGCGTGCCAACGTCGCAGTTCCTGCGCACGTCGGACCTCGGGCTGATGACCCCCAAGGGCATCGGACAGGCGATCCAGGCGCTGCATCCGGGCGCCGTCAAGGGCCTGCACGGTACCCAGCTCTTGTCGGTGGTCGCCACGCCGTCCGGGAAGACGCTCGAGCCGGGCCCGCTGAACCGGATCAAGGGCGACAGCCAGCTCGCGTTCGTCGTGAGGATCAAGAACAGCGGCCACTTCGCCGAGGTCGGCGTGGTCGTCCAGCTGAAGCTCAAGCCGCCGGCCGGCAAGGGCAAGACGATCGTGAAGAAGCAGACGATCCAGCGGATCGCCCCAGGGGCGACGGAGCCCGTCAACTTCGAGGGCCTGTTCGCCTCGACGCAGAGCGCGCCCAACTACTCGACGAACTACACGCTCACCGTGACCTCCGAGAAGGTGCCGGGCGAGCACAACACGAGCAACAACACCCAGAGCTTCCAGGTGTTCTTCACACTGTCGTGACGACGGCAGCCGAGGCACGCGACATCGCCATCGGCGCGGCCGCCGTCTCGGCGGTGCTGCTGCTGTGCGTCGTCTACCTGTTCGTGACCCTGCGGCGGATGCGCCGCTCGCAGCGGCTGATCGTCGGCACCGACAGCCACGACCTGGTCGAGTACGCGATGTCGCTGCTCGCGCGGGTCGAGCACGTGGAAGGCCGCGCAGAAGCCATGGAGGCGGCCGCCGCGGCCATCGGCAAGCGGGTCGACCGCTGCCTCGAGCGCCGTTCCATGCTGCGATACGATGCGATCGAGGGCGCGGGCGGCAGGCAGTCGGTCACCATCGCGCTGATGGACGCCTCCCGGTCGGGCCTGATACTGTCGGCGATCCAGGGGCGTGACTATGCCCGCATCTACGTCAAGGAGATCCGCGACGGCCTCAGCGACGTCGAGCTCTCGCCGGAGGAGATGCGGGCGCTCGAGCAGGCCACCGCAGCAGCCTGAGGGCTCGAGATGACCGATGTCGTCGTGCGGGAGGGCCGCGCCGGCGACGGCCCGGCGCTGCGGCGGCTGCTGGCCGAAGCCATGGGCGAGCCCGACACGGACGCGATCGGGCCCGACGACCCGGGAGACGTCGTCTTCGTCGCCGAGCTCGGCGGCCACCCGGCCGGGTACGCGGCGGCCAGGGTCGACGGCGCGGTGCTCGTCGTCGACCGGGTGATGGTGGCCCCGGCCGACCGCGGCCGGCACGTCGGCCACCGCCTGCTCGACTGGCTCGAGGGCTACGGCGTCAGCCGCGGCCTCGAGCGCGTGCGCATCGCGGTGGAGCGCGAGAACCGGGCGGCGCGGGACTTCTACGCCCGCCGCGGGTATGCGGCGTGTGACGACGGGGTCGAACGCGACTTACCGCACGTGTAAGCCGATCCTGTACCGTCCACCGCCATGGCCAAGATCCGACTGATCCCGCAGACGCGCGAGTTCTACACGCTCTTCGACCGCGCCGCCCTGAACCTCGTCGTGACGGCGCAGCTGCTGCTCGACCTGCTCGAGCACTACCCCGACCGGCGCGACCTGGTCGACGAGATCAAGGAGCACGAGCACGAGGGCGACGCCGTCACCCACGAGATCGTCCAGCTCGTCAACAAGACGTTCGTGACGCCGATCGACGGCGAGGACATCTACGACCTCGCGACGGCGCTCGACGACGTCTGCGACTTCATGGACCAGGTGGCCGACGAGCTCAACCTGTACGGCGTCGACGAGGTGCCGCCGGAGGCGATCGAGCAGGCCGGCGTCATCGTCAAGGCCGTCGCCAAGCTCGCCGACGCGATCGGCTGCCTGGACGGCCTGAAGGACGTGAGCAGCACGCTCGTCGACATCCACACGCTCGAGGACGAGGGCGACCGCATCGTCCGCGGCGCGACGGCGCGCCTGTTCCGCGACGGCCATGACCCGCTGGTCGTGATCAAGTGGAAGGACATCCACGAGGACCTGGAGCAGGCCGTCGACAGCTGTGAGCGCTCCGCCCACGTGCTCGAGAGCATCTACCTGAAGAACCGTTGAGCGACGCCGCCCTGGTCGTGATCGTGGCGATCGCCCTCGCCTTCGATTTCACGAACGGCTTCCACGACACGGCCAACGCGGTGGCGACCTCGGTGTCGACCCGGGCGCTCTCGCCCCGGATCGCCGTGCTGATCGCGGCCATCATGAACTTCGTGGGCGCGTTCAGCTCCACGAAGGTGGCGAAGACGGTCGGCGGCGGCCTGATCAACACCTCGCCCGGGTTCGTGACCGCCCACGTGCTCTTCGCCGCGCTGGCGGGCGCGATCGTCTGGAACCTGATCACCTGGCGGCTGGGGCTGCCGTCGTCGTCGACGCACGCGCTGATCGGCGGCCTGCTCGGCGCGGCGCTGGCCCGCGGCGGCCAGAACCCGGTCGACTGGTCGAACCTGTGGCACAAGACGATCCTTCCCGGCATCGCGAGCCCGTTCATCGGCTTCCTGCTCGCAGGGCTCGTGATGGTCGTGATCCTGTGGGTCTTCGTGCGGGTGCGTCCGGCCCCGCTCAACCGCGGGTTCCGCATCCTCCAGATCGCGTCGGGGAGCTTCCTCGCCTTCGCGCACGGCACGAACGACGCGCAGAAGACGATGGGCGTGATCGCGCTCGCCCTCTATGCCGCCGGCCACTCGAGCTCGCCGGCGAACATCCCCGACTGGGTGATCGCGTCGGCGGCAGCGTCGATGGCGCTCGGCACCTACATCGGCGGCTGGCGGATCATGCGCACGATGGGGACGCGCATCTTCAAGCTGCGGCCGCCGCAGGGCTTCGCCGCGCAGGCGACGGCGAGCTCGGTGCTCTACACGGTCGCCACGAAGTACGGGTTCCCGGTCTCGACGACGCACGTCATCTCGGGTTCGGTGATGGGCGCCGGGGCGACCACCAAGTTCTCCGCGGTGCGCTGGGGCGTGGCGGCGGACATCGTCGTCGCCTGGCTGCTCACGATCCCGGCCGCGGCGATCGTCGCGGCCGCGCTGTACGGCCTGCTCAGCCTCGTGTTCTAACGCGCCGGGACCTCCAGAAAGTGGGAGAACGGAATACCCCGTTGCGGGGATGGTGCCGGACCGCACGCACGGGTTAGGCTCTCGGCTCATGGGCGATGTGGGCACCTCCTTGACTGTTGCGCTGGCCGCTGCGCGACATGAGGCAATCGAAGGGGAGACGACCGAGGGCGATGCGACCGCGTGCCGCGTGCTCGGCGAGCTCCTCGGCCTCGACGCGGCCTGGATCCTCGACGCCGGCGGACCGCCCGCCGTCGTCCTCGCCCGGTGGGAGCGGCAGGGCCTGCGGCCGCACCGGCTCGGGGCGGCCCGGATCGCGTCGATCCTGTCCGAGTGCCCCGGCGGCTGCACCGGCCGTCGCGACGGCCGCTACGCCGTCATCGTCGCCCCGATCGAGGCGGGCGGCGAGCGCGTCGGCACCCTGGTCGGGTCGGTGCGCTCCGCACACGAGTTCTCCGCCGCCGAGCTGGCCGCCGCCGACCTGATCGCCGCCGGCGCAGCGGCGGGCCTGGCCGGGCCCGTCACCCCGCCCCCCGCGCGCCCGAACGGCGCCGCGATGCGCCCGCTGGAGCACCTCGAGATGCTGCACTCGCTCTCCCTCCGGCTGGCCCGGGCCCACAGCGAGCGCGAGGTCGGCGAGGCCGTCGTCACCGAGCTGACGACGCTGATCGACCACCACGCCTGCCGCTTCTACCTCATCTCGGACACCGGCGACGTGGTCGTTCCGGTCGCGCACGAGGGCGTGATCGCCGAGTACGAGGACGACCGCACCGCCGACCTGGTCTGCCGGGTCGGGGAGGGTGTGGCCGGCCGGGCGGTCGTGGACGCCCGCGCCCGCCGCATCCCGGATGCGGCGATCGACGACTACGCCGTCGACGTGCCCGGCAGCGACCCGATCGACGAGTCGATGATCGTGGCCCCGATGCTCTCCGACGGCGAGCCGATCGGGGCGATCGTGCTCTCCAAGCTCGGCCTCGACCAGTTCGACGACACCGACCTGCACGTGCTCGAGGTCGTGGCGGGCAAGGCCGCTGCAGCCTGCGAGAACGTGCGGCTGTACGCCGGCATGCGCGAGGCCGCCGAGGTGTCCGAGGCGCTGCTCGACCTCGGCGCGGCGCTGGCGCTCCAGGGCAGCGTGGACGCCGTCGCCGAGATGCTGACGCGGGCGGTCGACCGGCTGGTGGAGTCGGCCGCGATCTCGGTGTGGATGCGTTCCGGCTCCGAGATGACCCTGGCCGCCCACACCGGCTACACGCCGGCCGAGGTGCGCCGGCTGACCGCGGCCGAGGTGACCGTCGCCGACGAGCTCTTCGCCGGGAATCTCGACTCCCGCGCCCTCACCGTCTGCACGCCGGAGCGCGCGGGCGCCCTCGCGACCCACCTGGACGCCGTGGCGCCGGGGACGACCTTCGCGGTCGTCCCGGTCGGCGAGCGGGCCGCGAACCGGGCCGCCATCGTGGTGCAGCGCGGCAGCCGCCGCGGCGCGCCCGATCGCCGCGACGAGACGATGCTGCTCGGCATCGCCGACCAGGCGCTGCTGGCGATGGTGAACCGCGCCCTCTACGCCGAGCTCGAGGAGTCGTTCCTGGCCACCGTCGCGGCCCTCGGGACGGCGCTCGGCACCAAGGACGAGTACACGAGCGACCACGCCCAGGCGCTCGTCGGCCTCACCACCGGCGTCGCCCGGCGGCTGGCCGTCGCCGGCTCGGAGCTGCGTGACATCACCGTCGCCGCGGCGCTGCACGACGTCGGCAAGATCGGCGTGCCGGCGGCCATCCTGACGAAGCCGGGCCCGCTCACCGTCGAGGAGTGGGCGGTCATGCGCCGCCACCCGGAGCTGGGCGCGAAGATCATGGAGCCGGTGCCGGCGCTCGACGGCGCGCGCAGGCTCGTGGTCGCCTGCCACGAGCACTGGGACGGCAGCGGCTACCCGCACGGCCTCGAGGGCGACGAGATCCCGATCGGCGCCCGCATCATCCTCGCCTGCGACGCCTTCCACGCGATGACGTCCGACCGCGTCTACCGGGCCGCGATGCCCGTCGCCGACGCCGTCGCCGAGCTGCGCCGCTGCGCCGGCACGCACTTCGACCCCGAGGTCGCGGCCGCGCTGATCGACGCGGTCTCCGACCCCGCCTGAGCGGGATCGAGGATCGGCCCATGGACGTGCGCCGGGTGCCGGCCGACGCCGGTGCGGCCAGCCTGCTGATGGCCGAGTACATGGACGAGATCGAGCGGCGCCTGGGCGGCCCGTTCGACCGCGCCCGCTACCCCGACCCGGCGCCGGCCGAGCTCGAGCCGCCGCGCGGGCTCCTGCTGGTCGCGTTCGACGGGGACGAACCGGTGGCCTGCGGGGCGGTGCGGGTGATCGGCGTCGGCGTGGCCGAGGTCAAGCGCATGTACGTCGCCCCGCGCGCCCGTGGGCACGGCCTGGGCCGGACGCTGCTCGGCGAGCTCGAGCGGGCCGCCGTCGAGCTCGGCTGCCGCACCGTCCGCCTCGACACGATGGCGCAGATGGCCGAGGCGGGCGCGCTCTATCGCAGCGCCGGCTACGAGCCGATCGCCGACTACAACGGCAATCCGCTCGCGTCGGTCTGGATGGAGCGCGCCCTCCCCGCCGCCTAGGCCGGGGTTCCCAGCCGGCCCTGGTCGTGCGCCTCGCGGACGTGCTTGCGCCCTTCCCGCGAGAGCATGGACTGCAGGATCGCAACCCCGCCGCGGTTGATCCGCACCTCGGAGTCGCGCAGCTCGCCGACGATCCGGATCCGGCGCCCGTCGGGCGCGGCCGTGCCGGTCCAGTCCTTCACCCGGCCGCGGCCGACCCGGCGCAGGTCGTCCGCGTCGATGCGCGAGCCGTCGGGGACGAGCAGCTTGAGGGTCGAGCGGTTCAGGTCGACCGCGATCTCGATCTCGCCGTTGGGGATCTCGGGCAGGAGCAGGTCGAGGACGACGCTCGAGCTGGATGCACGGACGTCGAACCGGCGGGCGGTCGTCCACGGGCCGGTGCGGCGGATCGAGTCGTTGTGCGCGCGGATGTTCTCGGTGGTCATGGGGGTGCTCCCTTCGGTGAGATCGCATAGTATCTAAGAGACTAGTTGGTGTCAAACTAGATCCGATCCGACCACTATGATCCGGCTCTCATGCCCGTCCGCACTCCCGCATCCCCGCTCGCCCTGGCGGTGCTCAGCCTGCTCGAGGTCGGCCCCCTCCACCCGTACGGCCTCCAGCGCCTGATCCGGCTGTGGGGCAAGGACACGGTCGTCAACGTGGGCCAGCGGGCCAGCCTGTACAAGACGATCGCGCGCCTCCAGAAGGCGGGGCTGGTCGCGGTGCGGCACACGGAGCGCGACCAGCGCTTCCCCGAGCGAACGGTGTACGAGCTCACCGACGACGGCCGCCGCCAGGGCCGGGAATGGCTCGAGGAGATGGTGTCGACGCCGCGCAACGAGTTCCCCCGGTTCCCGGCCGCGCTCTCCTTCGCGATGCTGCTCGGCCCCGGCGACCTGCTGACGCTGCTCGAGCGCCGCGCCGAGGCGCTGCGCGAGCGGGCGGCGGCGCTCGACCGCGAGCTGGCCGACTACGGCCACCTGCCGCGCGTCACCCTGATCGAGTCGGAGTACCAGCGCGCCGTCGTCGCCGCCGAGCTGGCCTGGGTCGACGCGGTGGTCTCCGACCTGCGCTCCGGCGAGCTCACCTGGAGCGCGGAGGAGCTGGCGAGCCTGGCGGCTGCCGACGCCGAGGCCGGCTAGCTGGCCTCCGCCGCGTAGCGCTCCCACTCGCGGTAGAGGTAGGCGATCTCCTCCTGGAGCCGCTGGTGCTCGCGGCCGTCCTCGACGAGCGCGGCGTCGTCGGCGTAGCCGTCCGGCTGGGAGAGCCGGGCCTCGATGGCGCCGAGCCGCTCCTCGGCCGCCGCGATCTCGCTCTCGAGGCGGCGGGCCTCGCGGGCGGCCCGCTGCGACGGCCGCCGGGCCGGCCGGTTCGCCGGGACCGCCTTCCGCTCCTTCGCCGGTGCGGCCGCGGCCTTCGGCTTCGCGGCCTTCGCCGGCTTCGGTGCGGCCGCCTCGCGCGGCCTGGCGGCCTCGGTGGCGCGCGCGTAGTCGCCGAACGCGCCCTCGCGGGCGACGAGCCGGCCGTCCTCGATGGCGAGCGTGCGCGTCGCCAGGGCCTCGATCAGCGCGCGGTCGTGCGAGACCAGGAGGAGCGTGCCCTGGAAGCCCAGCAGCGCGTCCTCGAGCGCCTCCCGGCTCTCGATGTCCAGGTGGTTCGTCGGCTCGTCCAGGACGAGGAAGTTCGCGCCGGAGACGACGGTGCGCGCGAGCGCCAGCCGCCGCCGCTCGCCGCCGGAGAGCGCCGACACGGGCTTCTCGACGTCCTCGCCGGAGAAGAGGAAGAGGCCGAGGAGGTCGCGCGCGGCGGGGCCGGTCAGGCCGGTGCCCGACGTGATCGCGTCGAGGGCGCGGTAGGCGTCGGGCAGCTCGAGCGACTGCTGGGAGTAGTAGCCGGGCTCGGTGCCGTGGCCGAGCCGGATCTTGCCGGCGGCGGGGGCGCGGCGGTCGAGGAGCGTCTCGAGCAGGGTCGTCTTACCCGCGCCGTTCGGCCCGATCAGGGCGACCCGCTGCCCGCGCTCGATGGCGAAGTCCGCGCCCTTGACGAGCGTGCGGCCGGCGACGGCGACGTCGAGCCCCTCCGCCTCGACCACGATCCGGCCGCTGCGCTGCGGCGGGGGAAAGCGGAAGCCGAGCGTGCGCTGGGTCGTCGGCCGGTCGATGCGCTCGATCCGGGCCATCGCCTTCAGCTTGCTCTGGGCCTGGCGCGACTTCGTCCCGTACCGGAAGCGGTCGACGAAGCGCTGCAGGTGGGCCAGCTCCTCCTGCTGGCGCTCGAAGGCGTCGGCCTTGGCCGCCAGCCGCTCGGCCTTGAGCCGGCGCCAGTGCGAGTAGCCGCCCTTGTCGAAGCGGCCCTTGCCCCGGTCGATCTCGAGCACGCCGGTCGCGACGGCCTCCAGGAACCAGCGGTCGTGCGAGACGAAGACGACGCCGGCGTCGAGGCCGTCGAGGTGCTCCTCGAGCCACTCGATCGCGTCGGTGTCGAGGTGGTTCGTGGGCTCGTCGAGCAGGAGCAGCTGCGGCTCGGCCGCGAGCGCCCGGGTGAGCGACGCGCGCGTGAGCTCGCCGCCGGAGAACGTGCGCAGCTGCCGGTCGAGGTCGGCGGGGGTGAACCCGAGCCCGCGCGAGACGGCCTCGAGCCGGGCCCGCCAGGCGTAGCCGCCGGCCCGCTCGAACGCGAGCTGGGCGGCGTCGTAGCGGCCCATGACGGCGCCGCCGGTCTCCCCGGTGGCCATCCGCTTCTCGAGCTCGGCCAGCTCCGCCTCGAGGCGGCGGGCATCGGCTGCGCCGGCGCCGACGTACTCGCCCAGGGTCACGTCGCCCGCGAGCGGCGGGCGCTGGTCGTGCAGGGCCACCCGTGTGCCCGCCGGAAGCGAGATCTCGCCTTTGTCGGGCTCGAGCTCGCCGGCCAGGATGCGCAGGAGCGTGGTCTTCCCGGCGCCGTTTCGCCCCACCAGCGCGACCCGGTCGCGGGGGCGGACGATGGCGGACACGTCGGAGAGGATCTCGTCCGCTCCGAAGGACAGCGCGACGCTCGAGACGTGCAGGGTCACTCCCGTATCATGACCGCGATGATCGGGCTCTTCTCCACCTGCCTGGGCGATGCCGTGCATCCCCGGGTGGTGCGGGACGCGGGCCGGGTGCTCGCGGCGGCGGGGGTCTCGCCGGCCCCGATCGCGGGGGCGACGTGCTGCGGCCAGCCGGCCTGGAACGGCGGCTTCGTGGCCGACGCGCGCCGGGTCGCCCGGCGCACGCTGCGGGCGGTGGCCGACCTCGACGCGGTCGTGGTGCCGTCGGGATCGTGCGCCGCGATGATGCGGCTGCACTGGCCGCAGCTCTTCGCGGGCGACCGCGACGCCGCCCTGGCGGCCCGGGTCGCCCCGCGCGTCTTCGAGCTCTCGCAGTACCTGGTGGAGGAGCTCGGCGCGCCGCCGATCGGGTCGCACACCGGCCGGTCGGTCGCCTACCACGACTCCTGCCACATGCTGCGCGAGCTGCGCCTGCACGATCCGCCCCGGCGCCTGCTCGCGGCCGTCGCCGACCTGCACGAGCTGCCCCGCAGCGACCGCTGCTGCGGCTTCGGGGGCGCGTTTGCGGTGCGCTACCCCGACGTGTCGACCGCGATGGCCGACGACAAGCTCGCAACCGCGCAGGCGGCCGGCGCCGAGACCGTGGTGAGCGCCGATCCCGGCTGCATCATGCACATCGAGGGCCGCGCCTCGCGCACCGGCGCGCCCGTCAGGGTCGTCCACCTGGCGAGCGTGCTGGCGGACGCCCTGTGAGCGGGTTCGGGCGGCGGTCGGCGGCGGCGCTGGCCGATCCGGCCAGGCACGAGAACGTCCGCCGCTTCTCCGAGCGGGCGCATGACCACCGCACCGAGTCGGTGGCCAGGGTCGACTTCGAGGCGCTGCGGGACGCGGGCGAGCGCATCCGCTCCCGGTCGGTGGCCGAGATGCCCACGCTCATCGATGAGTTCCAGGCCAACCTGGAGCGGGCCGGGGCGATCGTCCACCGGGCCCCGACCGGCGCGGACGCGGCCGCGTACATCGCCGGCGTCGTCGCCCGTCACGGCAGCGAGGTCGTGAAGGGCAAGTCGATGGCGGCCGAGGAGATCGGCCTGAACGAGCGGCTGGCCGCGGACGGCGTGGACGTCGTCGAGACCGACCTGGGCGAGTTCATCGTGCAGACCGCGGGCGAGCCGCCCGAGCACATCATCATCCCGGCGATCCACAAGAGCCGCGCCGATGTGCGCGAGCTGTTCGAGCCGCTGGCCGGGCATCCGATCGGCGACGAGCCGGCCGACCTGACCGACTTCGCCCGCGCCCACCTGCGCGAGCGGTTCCTGCGCGCGCCGGTCGGCATCACCGGCGTCAACTTCGGCGTCGCGGAGACGGGGACGGTCGTGATCGTCGAGAACGAGGGCAACGGCCGCATGTGCTCGGGCGTGCCGAAGGTGCACATCGCGGTGATGGGGATGGAGCGGGTCGTGCCGACGCTGGCCGACCTGGGGACGCTGCTGCCGCTCCTGATCCGCTCCGGCACCGGCCAGAAGATCACCTCGTACGTCTCCATGATCGGCGGCCCCCGCCGCGGCGAGGAGGCAGACGGACCCGACGAGCTGCACGTCGTGATCCTGGACAACGGCCGCGCGCGCGTGCGCGAGACGGAGTACGCGAGCGTGCTGCGGTGCATCCGCTGCGGCGCCTGCCAGAACGTCTGCCCGGTCTACCGGCACATCGGCGGCACGGCGTACGGCTGGGTGTACGGCGGCCCGATCGGCGCCGTGCTCTCGCCGCTCCTGCACCCGCAGGGCGGGCTCGACGAGCTCTCCCAGGCCTCGTCGCTGTGCGCCGCCTGCGACGACGTGTGCCCGGTGCGGATCCCGCTCCACGACCTCCTGATCGGGCTGCGCCGCGACCGGGCTCAGACCTCGGCCGGGGCGATGGAGACGGTGGCCTTCCGGCTCTGGAGCCTGGCCTGGAGCCGGCCCTGGCTCTACCGCCTCTCGACCCGCACCGCCCGCCGCCTCCCCCTGCATAAACGGGGTCAGACCGCGTTCATTCACCTGCCGGTGGTGGGGCGCTGGCTGCGCACCCGCGACGTGGTGGTGAAGCGGTGATCGCGCGGTTCACGGAGGAGCTCGAGGCGCTCGGCGGGCACGTCCACCACGGCCGCGACGCGCTCGAGGGCCTGCGCGGCGAGGGCGTCTCGGTGACCCCGTGCCTGGCCCTGATCGCCGACACCGGCACGGCCGTCGTCTCGGCGCGCCTTTCCGGCGGCCGCCGGCCCGGCCTCGTCGACCCCGTGCACGTGATCGAGGCGCGCGAGGATCAGCTCGTGCCCGATCTGGCCGCCGCCCTCGAGCGGATCGGCCCCGAGCTGGCCCGGGCATCGGCCGTCACGCTCGTCACCGGCCCCAGCCGCACGGCCGACATCGAGCAGACCCTGATCCGCGGCGTGCACGGCCCGAAGGACGTCCACGTGGTGTTCGTCGGATGAGCATTCGGCGGCGAGTTCGACGTGGCCGGCCTCAAGTGGATCCCGAGCGTCCCCGGCAACCCGTCCCGGAACGGCCTGCCGCGGGCGAAGGCGCTCGTGCTCCTGACCGACCGGGCGACGGCCCACTATGGCCGTCGAGCCGAGCTTCGCCACGGACTGGATCGGGCCCGGCGCGACCGCCGTGCTCGTCTCGAGCCTCGACGGCCCGCTCGACCTGCAGGCGGTCACCGACCTGCTGGTCGCCGACGACTGGGAGCACGAGTCGACCCACCCGGGCCGCTGCCCGCCGCCTGGCAGGTGCTCGCCGGCGCGCGCAGCCGCGGCCTGGGCACGCCGCTACGGCTGCGCGCCGGCCCGCCGGAGTGGGAGTGATCGGGACGGTGGTTCCCTTTGCCCCCGTCCCGCGGCTCCCATAAGATGCGCTCGGTGTCGGCGTTTGCAAAAGTCGGGATCTGCACGCTGGTCGCGGGCGCGATCGGCGCTGTCCTCGCAGCATGGTGGCTTCCCGACTGGCTCCCCCCCGCGGCCGGTGTCGAGGCGCATCGCCAGGACACCCTCTACCTGTGGCTGCTGGCGGTCAGCTCCATCATCTTCTTCATCGTCGTCGGCTTTCTCGGCTACTCGATGTGGAAGTTCCGGGCCAGGCCCGGCGACATGTCCGACGGCGCGCCGATCCACGGCCACACCGGCCTCGAGATCATCTGGACCGTCATCCCGATCATCATCGTGCTGGGGTTCGCGGTCGCGGCCACGATCGTGCTCAACCGCAACGAATCGCTGAAGCGCGGCCACATGGTCGTCAACGTGACCGGCAAGCAGTTCGACTGGGCCTTCACCTTCCCGAAGCGCGGCCACCTGCACACGAACATCCTCGCGCTGCCGCTCGGCCGCCAGGTCGAGTTCCGGCTGCACGCGCCGCCGACGGACGTGATCCACAGCTTCAAGATCCCGGCGCTGCGCGTCGGCGAAGACGTCGTCCCGGGCACGCCGACGACCCTCGTCGCCACCCCGACCCGCCTTGGCACCTACATCATCGTCTGCGCCGAGCTGTGCGGCATCGGCCACAGCCAGATGCGCAACATCCTCGTCGTCATGAAGCCCGCCGACTGGAACCGGTGGATCGCCAAGCAGAAGCAGCTCGCCAAGGCGCCGCCGCCGAGCCAGTCCGGCGGGACGACCGATGCGGCCGCCACGTTCACGTCGGCCGGCTGCAGCGGCTGCCACACCTTCAAGCCCGCCGGCTCCACCGGAACCGTCGGCCCCGACCTCGACGACCTGACGGCCTCGGCCGCCAAGTACGGGAAGGGCGAGACGCCCGCCCAGTACGTCCGCGAGTCGATCGTCGACCCCGGTAAGGTGGTCGTCAGCGGGTACCAGAACGGCATCATGCCCTCCACGTTCGGCACCTCCCTGACATCCGCGCAGATCACCGCGCTCGTGTCCTATCTCCTGAAAGGCGGCGGCTGATGGTTGCACAGGCCTCCGAGCTACACGGCCACGAACTCCACACAGAAGGTCACGGAGGCGGGCCGAAACGGAGCGTGTGGCTACGCGGCAGCTGGGTGCGGGCGATCTGGCTCTCCACCGTCATGGGCCTCGGCGCCGCCCTGCTGGTGATGGTCATCCGCCGCTGGGCCGGCTTCAGCCCGGCGTACGACGAGGGCGTCGTCGACACGTTCATGCTCGCCTTCGCCGGCTTCGGCTTCACCATCGGCATCGGCTGCTGGGACTACTGGTGGGGCTACATCATCGGCAACGCCACGCCGGCGCACGAGGACCACTCCAATCACGGCGCCCACTCGTGGCGCGACTACTTCAAGGTCAATACCGACCACAAGGTGATCGGCGTCCAGTACCTCGTGACGACGTTCATCTTCTTCATCATCGGCGGCATGCTCGCCGAGGGCGTGCGCGCCGAGCTGGCGACGCCGGGCCTGCAGTACTTCTCGCCGGCCACGTACAACGCGCTCTTCTCGGTGCACGCCGCGCTGATGATCTTCCTGTTCGTCATCCCCGCGTTCGCCGGGCTCGGGAACTTCGTCATCCCGATCATGATCGGCGCGCAGGACATGGCCTTCCCGCGCCTGAACGCGCTCTCGTTCTGGATGCTGCCGGTGGCCGGCATGTGCATGGTCTCGTCGTTCCTCGTGGGGCCGTTCGACGCCGGCTGGACGAACTACGCCAGCCTCTCGGTGCACGGGCCCCCGGGCCAGACCTTCTGGGTGATGGGCGTCCAGTTCGCCGGCGCATCGTCGATCGCGACGGCCGTGAACTTCCTCGTCACCATCGTGACCATGCGGGCGCCGGGTATGAGCTTCTGGCGCATGCCGCTGCTCGTGTGGGCCAACCTGGCCACCTCGACGCTGGTCGTGCTGGGCACGCCGTTCATCGCGGGCGCCCAGTTCCAGGTGCTGTTCGACCGGATCATGGGGATGCACTTCTTCGACCCCACGCACGGCGGCAACATCATCGTGTACCAGCACGTGTTCTGGTTCTACTCGCATCCGGCCGTGTACATCATGATGCTGCCCGGGTTCGGGATCATCTCCGAGGTGCTCGCGATCCATTCGCGCAAGCCGATCTTCGGCTACAAGCTGATCGCGATCTCGACCGTCGCCATCGGCGTGCTCGGCTTCACCGTCTGGGCGCACCACATGTTCGTGTCGGGCATGGCGCCGTGGCTGCGCGTCCCGATGATGTTCACGACGATGGCGATCGCGGTGCCGACCGGGATCAAGATCTTCTCGTGGGTCGCGACGCTGTGGCGGGGGGTGGTCCACCTGACGACGCCCATGCTGTTCGCCTGCGGGTTCCTGTTCACGTTCGTGATCGGCGGCCTGTCCGGCGTCTTCCTGGCCGTCATCCCGGTGGACATCAACGTGACCGACACCTACTTCGTCGTCGCCCACATCCACTACGTGCTCTTCGGCGGCTCGGTGTTCACGATCTACGCCGGCATCTACCACTGGTATCCGAAGATGACCGGGCGGATGTACGACGAGAGCCTCGGCAAGCTGCACTTCTGGCTCACGTTCATCTTCTTCAACGCCACCTTCATGCCCATGCACTGGCTGGGGATGGAGGGGATGATGCGGCGGATCGCGGACTACCCGTCCAAGTGGGCCGACATGAACTTCATCATCTCGATCTGCGCGTTCGCGCTCGGGGCCTCGACCCTCGTGTTCCTCTACAACATGGCGCACAGCTGGTGGAAGGGCGCGCCGGCGCCGGCGAACCCGTGGCGCGCGCTCACGCTCGAGTGGCAGGTCACGTCGCCCCCGCCGATCTTCAACTTCGACGAGCCGCCCCAGATCGTCGGCAGCCCGTACGCCTACGGCGTGCCCGGCGCCCGTCACGCGATCGTGACGGTGCACGTGCCGCCGGCCCCGGAGGAGATCCCGGTGCCCGTCGCGCTGGCCCAGGCGACCCCCGTCCAGAGAGAGGCGATCATGAGCGCCCTGAAGCACATCCTGGTGGTCGCCAACCAGACGGTTGCCGGCGAGCGGCTGATCGCCGCGGTGCGCAGCCGTGCGGCCACCGACCCGGTCCGCGTGACCGTCATCTGCCCGCAGAACGACCCGACCGACACCTGGGTGGTCGACGAGGCCGCCGTCGCCGCCGCCACGCGGGCCCGGCTCGAGGCGACGCTGGCCGCGCTGCGGGCTGCGGGGATCGAGGCCAACGGCTACGTGGTCGACCGCGACCCGTACACGGCGGTGCTCGACGTGGTCGAGTCCGACCCGCCCGCCGAGATCATCGTCTCGACCCTCCCGCGCACCCGCTCGGGCTGGATGCGGCGTGACCTGATCGAGCGCCTGCGCGATCGCACGCAGCTCCCGGTCGAGCACGTGGTCGTCGACGAGCCGTCGGAGACCACCACTTCGTGAGCAACGCTCGCCGTCCGGCTCGCGTTCGCGGGGAAAACCAGGTTTCCCCCGCGGGCCCCCTTCTTCTGGAAGCGCCGGGAACCTCCCGGTTCCCCGCACCCCTCCCCGCCCATGCGGAGACTGGAGTCGCCGCGTGAGCGCAACCGCGGCCACGATCGACGGGCACGGCAACGGGCACGAGGCCGCGCCGGTCTCGGCGTACCACGACAGCCTGCTGCGATCGCCGATCTTCCTGGGGATGATCATGTTCCTGGGGTCGGAGATCATGCTCTTCGGCTCGTTCTTCACGGTCTTCTTCTACCTGCGGTTCACGCACAGCCCGTGGCCGCCGGCCGGGATCGAGGTGCCGAAGGGGCCGACCGGGGTCAACACGGCGATCCTGGTCTCCTCGTCGTTCACGATGCACTGGGCGCTCGTCTCGATCAAGCGCAACCGCCGCTTCGGCCTGATCTGCGGGCTCGGCCTGACGCTGCTCATGGGCCTGACGTTCCTGGCCCTGCAGGTGCACGAGTACCTGCACCTGGGCTTCACGCCGGGCACCGACGCGTTCACGTCGGGGTTCTTCTCGCTGACCGGCCTGCACGGGTTCCACGTCTTCGTGGGCGCGACGCTGCTCACCATCGCGTTCATCCGGTCGATCCGCGGCCACTACTCCGCCGGCCAGCACATGGGTCTCGAGGTGACCGGCCTCTACTGGCACTTCGTCGACGTCGTCTGGATCGTGCTCTACACCGTCGTATATCTTCTCTAGCCGTGCGTCGCCCCCTCCAGGACTCCGGCGTGCGTCCCGGGCCGTGGCTTCGGCTCACCGGGGCCGGCGCCTCCGCGGCCACAGCCCTCGTCGTGGCCAGCGGCGCCCTCCACCTCGGCGGTGCCCACCGCGCGCTCGCGCTCGTCGCCCTGGCGCCCATCCTCGCGATGGCGCTCGCGGCCTGGTTCGCCCACCCCCACCTACGCCGGCTGTGGTTCGCCGCGCTCGCGCTGCTCCTGGCCGAGATCGCCCTCGGCGGCGCGGTCGCGCTGGCCTCGCCGAGCCCTGCCCTGCACTGGCTGCACGTCGCCGTGGCGTCGCTGGCGCTGGCGGCGGCGGTCGCCGGCACGGCCGCGACCCTGCGCGGCGAGCCGGTGCCCGCGGCGCCGTGGCGCGACTACCTCACGCTCACGAAGCCGCGGGTGATGTCGCTGCTTCTCTGGACGGGGGCGTGCGGGATGTTCGTCGGCGAGCAGGGCGTCCCGCCGGCCGGGAAGTTCGCGGCGGCCATGATCGGACTCGCGCTCGCGTGCGGCGGCGCGAGCGCCCTCAACCACCTGATCGACCGTGACATCGACCAGGAGATGAAGCGCACGGCGAGCCGGCCGGTGGCGTCCGGCCGCGTGGCCGCGCCGCGCGCGCTCGAGTTCGGTCTGGCGCTCTCGGCCGGGTCGTTCGTGCTCCTGTCCGCCCTCGTGAACCCGCTGACCGCGGCCGTCGCCCTGGCGGGAAACCTGTTCTACGTGATCGTCTACACCCGCTGGCTGAAGCGCTCCACCGTCCAGAACATCGTGATCGGCGGCGCCGCCGGCGCGGTGCCCCCGCTGGTCGGCTGGGCGGCGGCGACCGGGCGGCTCTCGATCGGCGCGCTCGTGCTCTTCGTGATCGTGTTCGTGTGGACGCCGCCGCACTTCTGGGCGCTCGCCATGCTGATCAAGCGCGACTACGCCGCGGCGGGCGTGCCGATGCTGCCCGTCGTCCGCGGCGACCGGGCGGCGGCGCGCCAGATCCTGGTCTACTCGATCGGCCTCGTCGCCGTGACGGCACTGCCGACGATCGCCGGCATCGCCGGGCTCCTGTACCTGGCCGTTGCAGCGGCAGCCGGCGCCTGGTTCGTCTGGCTGGCCTGGCGGCTCGAGCGCGACCCGGTGCCCCGGCGCGCGGGCGCGCTCTTCCACTACTCGATGATCTACCTGGCCGTGCTGTTCGTCGCCATGGCCGTCGCGGCCGCGTAGCTACTCGGGCAGGTCGCGGTACTCGTCGACCGCGTCGCGGAGCCACTGCGCGCCGAAGATCACGATCACGATGAAGCCGATCGAGACGAGCGCGAGCCGCCAGATGCGGGCGTCCGGCACGAGCCCGAACAACACGAGCGCGACGCCGACGGACGTGGCGAAGGGCAGTGCCGACGGCGACGGGAGGTGGAAGTCGCCGCCGGTGTGGTCCCGATCAGCCATAGCGCACCAGGATTCCGACGACCAGGGTCCCGGCGAACATCAGCGCGGCGAAGATCGCCAGCTTGAGGGCCAGGGCCAGGTTTCGTTGTGCGGTGGGCTTGTCGAGCATGGCGTCAGTCTCCGGTGGCGGGGGTCGCGGCCCTCTCGCGGCGCAGATCGTAGAGCGGCCGCTCGCTGCGGATCGCCGGCAGCTCGTCGAAGTTGTGCGGCGGCGGCGGCGAGGTCGTGTACCACTCGAGGCTGTTGGCGCCCCACGGGTCGGCCGGCGCGATCCGGCCCACTCGCAGCGAGTGCAGGCAGTTCCAGAGCACCATCAGGACGCCGGTGGCGAGTACGAAGGCGCCGATGGTCGAGATCAGGTTGGCCGTGTCCCACGCGTGGTTCGTGTACGTGCTGACGCGGCGGGGCATGCCGGAGAGGCCGAGGTCGTGCATCGGGAAGAACGTCATGTTGAACCCGATGAAGACGATCCAGAAGGCGCGCACGGCGAGCGCTCGGTCGAGCATCCGCCCGCTCATCTTCGGATACCAGAAGTGCAGGCCGCCGAGCACGGCGAACACCGGGACGGTGCCGAGCACGTAGTGGAAGTGGGCGACGACGAAGTAGCTGTCGGTCACGTACAGGTCGATCGGGAACGCCGCCACGAAGATCCCCGAGAGCCCCCCGATCATGAACAGGCCGACGAACGCCACGGCGTAGAGCATCGGCGGCTCGAACCTGATCCGCCCCATCCACATCGTCCCGATCCAGTTGAAGATCTTGACGCCGGTCGGCACGCCGATCGCCATCGACGCGATCATGAACCAGACCTGGAGCGGGGTCGAGAACCCGACCGCGAACATGTGATGGCCCCACACCAGGAACCCCAGGAAGGCGATCGCGACCAGCGAGTAGACGAGCGCCTTGTAGCCGAAGAGCGGCTTGCGCGAGAACACCGGGACGATCTCCGAGATCATCCCGAACCCGGGCAGCGCCATCACGTAGACGACCGGGTGGGAGTAGAACCAGAACAGGTGCTGGTAGAGGATCGGCCCGTGGGTCGCCGGCTGGTAGAAGCTCGTGCCGTAGTTGCGGTCCATGAGCAGCAGCGTCAGCGCCCCCGCGAACACCGGGCCGGACACGACCAGCATGATCGAGTAGACGTCGATCGACCACGTGAAGAGCGGCATGCGCGAAAGCCGCATTCCGGGCGCGCGCATGTTGTGGATCGTGCAGATGAAGTTGATCGCGCCCAGGATTGACGCGAGGCCGAGGATGTGCAGGCCGACGATCCACAGGTCAAGGCCGTGTCCGGGTGAGATCACCGAGAGCGGTGGGTAGGACGTCCAGCCGGCATCGGCCGCGCCTCCGCCCCAGGCGAAGCTCGAGTACATGACGAGGCCGCCGAACAGCACCAGCCAGTAGGAGGCGGCATTGAGCCTCGGGAACGCCATGTCGCGGGCGCCGATCTGGAGCGGCACGAGGTAGTTCCCGAACGCCGCCATCACCGGAATGACGAACAGGAAGATCATCGTGGTTCCGTGCATCGTGAACAGGCGGTCGTAGGCCTCCGCGGACACGACCTGGTTGTTCGCGTGCTCGAGCTGGAGCCGGATGGCGAGCGCCATCAGCCCGCCCACCGCGAAGAAGAAGAACGTGGTGTACAGGTACATGATCCCGATCCGCTTGTGGTCGACCGTGGTCACCCACGACCACATGCCGGTGGCGGGCCGGTCGGTGGCGGGCGGGGCGGTGGAGGCTTCGGTCACCATCGGGTCATGTCCTCTGGAGCTTCGCGGTGTAGGCGTTCCAGTCGTCTCGAGAGAGCACCTTCACGGTGATGATCATCGTGGCGTGGCCAAGGCCGCAGAACTCCGCGCACTGGCCGGTGTACGTCCCGGTGTGGTCTGCCTGGAACCAGGTCGAGTTGGTCTGGCCGGGGATCGCGTCGATCTTCGGGCCGAGCGCCGGCACCCACCAGTCGTGGTCGACGTCGATCGAGCGCACGAGCAGCTTCACGGGCGTGTCCACGGGTACCACCAGCGTCGATGGCGTGCTCGGGGCCTTGCCCGAGGCGCCTGAATCGGCGCCGTAGAGGTACGTGAACGAGAACTGCTGGGCCTTCACGTTCACGACCATCGCGTTCGCCGGCGCGTTCTTGACGGTGTGGACGTTGTCGAGCGTGTATCCGACCAGCGCCCCCAGGACGAGCACCGGTGCGAGTGTCCAGCCGATCTCGAGCCGGGTCGAGCCGTGCACCTGGGGCGGCTCGGTGTCGGGATCGCCCGGCTTGACCCGGAAGCGCAGCGCGGAGTAGAGCAGCCACCCGCCCACCAGCACGAAGATCGTCACGGTCACGCCGAGGACGGCCCGGTAGATCTGGTCCATGGCGTGCGAGGCCGGCCCGGCCGGGTGCTGGAACGTCGCCGTGTCGGCCGCCGCGGGCGCCGCAGTGAACGCCAGCACCGTCACCGCCGTGAACGCGGCCAGGACGAGCGAGCGCTGTCGGGGCGTGGGCACCTTCACGGGACGCGCGCATTCTACAAGCGATCCCGGTCCGCCCGGCCGGACGACCGCGAGGAGCGGCTCAGGTCGCGGTCGGCGGCGGCGGCGGGCGCCGCTCGGGGCGCTCCTTCGGCGGGGCCAGGCCCTCGGCGAAGGCCGATCCCAGGCCGGCCACGGCGCCCATCGCATCGGACGCGCCCGCCGGCAGCAGGAGCAGCTTGTTCGCGTCGCCGTCGGCGACCGCCGGCAGCGCCTCGAGATACTTGTAGCCGAGCATGTCCGCAGGCGCGATGCCGGAGCTCTTGACGGTGTCGAAGATCTTGCCGAGCGCCTCGGCCTCGCCCTCCGCCCGCAGCGCCCGGGCCTGCTTCTCGCCCTCGGCGCGCAGGACGTTCGACTTCTGGTCGGCCTCCGCGTTCAGGATCGCGGCCTGGCGCAGGCCCTCCGCGCGCAGGATGGCGGCCTGCTTCTCGCCCTCGGCCTGGAGCACGGCCGCCCGCTTCGCCCGGTCGGCCCGCATCTGCTGCTCCATCGCCTCCTGGATACTGCGGGGCGGGTCGATGCTCTTGAGCTCCACGCGGGTCACCCGCACGCCCCACTTCTCGGTCGCCTCGTCCAGCACGATGCGCAGCTGGGAGTTGATCTGGTCGCGGCTCGTCAGGGTCTCCTCGAGAGTCATCGAGCCGACGACGTTTCGCAGCGTCGTCACGGTCAGCTGCTCCATCGCGACCAGCACGTTCGCGACCTCGTAGGTCGCCTTCACCGCGTCGGTCACCTGGTAGTAGACGACCGTGTCGATGCCGATGGTGACGTTGTCCTGCGTGATCACCGGCTGAGGCGGGAACGCCTGCACGGTCTCCTTCATGTCCACGTTCGCGTTGATGCGGTCGAGCATCGGCACGAGCAGGTGGACGCCCGGCCCCAGGGTGCGCTGGTAGCGGCCCATCCGCTGGACGATGCCGACGGTGCTCTGCTGGATCACCCGCACCGAGCTCCCGACGATCACCAGCGCCAGGACGACCACCGCCAACAGTGCGATCAGCTCAACGACCATCCGATTCTCCCTGCTCGAGCGCGGAGTCGCCGCGCGGCGACGGTGCCGGGATCACGAGCGCCGTGACCCCCTCCACCTTGACGACCTCGACCCTGCTTCCGAGCGGGATCGCCTCCTCGTCGTAGTAGCAGCGGGCCGTCCACGTCTCGCCGCCCACCTTGACCTGGCCGGGCTCGAGCTCGGCGATCGGGCGGGTGACGACGCCGATGCGCCCCTGCATCGCGTCGACGCCGGTGCGGATGCCCGCCGCCTTGCCCGCGGCCCGCTGCAGCGCGGGCCGGGTGAGGAGCAGGCTTCCGACCGAGAGGATCGCGAACGCGGCCAGCTGGACGGGAAGGCCCAGGCCGGCTGCGGCGAGCGCGGCGGTGGCCACGGCGGCGAGGCCGAAGTAGACGGCGACGAACGCCGATGTGGTGGCTTCGGCGACAAGCAGCACGACCGCAATGACCACCCAAACCACCCAAGCTTCCATACGGTCAACAGTAGTGCGCAATACTGCGCTCGTCCATGGAGCTCGAGCAGATCACGACGGCTGCGGCGCTTGGGCCGCTGCTCGACCAGGCGCGGGCAGAGGGCCGCTGCGCGGTCGACACGGAGTTCGTCTGGGAGCGCACCTACGCGCCCGCCCTGTGCCTGGTGCAACTGGCAACGGCGCAGCGGCTGGCGGTCGTCGACCCGCTGGCGGGCGCGCCGCTCGATCCGGTCGCCGAGCTCATGGCCGACCCGGGCGTCGAGAAGGTCATGCACGCGCCCTCCGGCGACCTGGCCGCGTTCGTCCTCCACCACGACGTGCGCCCGCGCAACGTCTTCGACACGCAGGTGGCGGCGGGCTTCGCCGGCTACGGCGGCTCGCCGTCGCTCGAACGGCTGCTGGAGCAGGCCGTCGGCGTGCGGCTGCGCCACGACGAGGGCTTCACCGACTGGTCGAAGCGGCCGCTGACGCCGGTCCAGATCGAGTACGCGGCCGACGACGTCCGCCACCTGCTGGGCGCGGCCGAGGCACTGCGGAGGCGGCTGGGTGACCAGGGACGGCAGGCGTGGGTCGACGAGGAGATGGAACAGCGCTACGGCGGCGGCGCCACGCTCGTGCAGGATCCCGAGCTGGCCTGGCGCCGCGTCAGCGGCCGCGGCCGCCTGCGCGGCGAGCAGGTGTCCGCGCTGGCCGCCGCCGCGGCGTGGCGCGAGCGCGAGGCGCGCCGCCGCGACCTGCCCGCGTCGTGGCTGATCAAGGACGCGACGCTGATCGAGATCGCCCGCCGGAGGCCGAGGACGGCGCGCGACGCCGAGTCGATCCGCGGCCTCCAGCTGCGCAAGGGCGCGCAGCTCGACGGCCTGCTCGCCGCCGTGGCGGCGGCCGGGCCGCCGCCCGCCGGCTCATCTGACGGCGACCTGCCCGGCGAGGTGCGCCGGCGCGTGCGGGTGGTGCTGCCGCTCGCAAGCGCCGTCCTCCAGGCCAGGTGTGCCGAGGCGGGCGTGGCGTCCGAGCTGGTGGCCACCCGGGCCGAGCTCGAGGCCCTGATCGCGGGCCAGGCCATGGACAACGACGGCGACCATCCCCTGCTCTCCGGGTGGCGGCGCGAGCTGGCCGGGGAGTCGCTCCTGCGGCTGCTGCGGGGCGAGGTCGCGCTGCGCGTCCTGCCGCGCGCCCCCCACGTGGCCGAGCAGGCCCGCTAACCGGGGTCAGACCCCGAACGGATCTGCAACGGAACTGTCACGGCCGGCGTTCGGGGTCTGACCCCGATTTCGAGTGAAGAGGGCGTAAACCTTTCCGCCCGGCGGGCGTGCCCGCGGGGGACGTCGCTACCCTATCCGGCAGTGGTCGGCGCGTCGGTAGCGGGGCCGCTGGTCTCCGTGCTGGCGGTCGTGTTGGTGGTGGCGGGAGGTGGCAAGCTGCGCTCGCCGGCCGCCGCGGCCGATGCGCTGCGCTCGGCCGGGCTGCCCTCGGGCGCGCTCCCGGCTCGCCTCGTCGGCACGGCGGAGGTCGCGATCGGCCTCCTCGTGCTCGTCGCGCCGGCGCGGCCGGCTCTCCTGCTCATGGCCGCGCTGTACGCCGTGCTCGCCGCGTTCGCCCTTCGGCTGCTGCTGGCCGCCGAGCCGGCGGCCTCGTGCGGCTGCTTCGGCGCCGACGCGCCGCCGTCGCCGCTGCACTCCGGCTTCGACGCCGGCGCGGCCCTCGTCGCCCTGGGCGCCGCGTTCGATCCGCCCCCCGGCCTGCCGGAGCTGGCCGCGCGCGCCCCGCTTGCCGGCGTCGCCCTGGTGGCCGGCTGCCTCGCGGCCGCCTATGCCGTGACGCTCGTGCTCGGCCGCCTGCCCGAGGCGCTCGCCGCCTACCGACCGCGCCGGAGCGCCGCATGAGCGACCGGCTCGTCGCAACCGCGTCCCGGCTGCTCGAGCGGCGCACGTCGCGGCGCGGCATCCTCGTCCGCGTGGCCATCGGCGGCTCGGCGCTCGCCGTCGCGCCGCTGCGCTACCTGCTTCGGCCCGGGAGCGCCGAGGCGGTCATCACCTGCCGCGACTGCCGCCCGGGCGCGCTTTGCTGCGACGGCTGGACCGAGTTCTGCTGCACGATCACCGGCGGGTCGAACACCTGCCCGCCGTACACGTTCATGGGCGGCTGGTGGAAGTGCACCAACTACCGCGGCACGAAGCTGTGCCACTCCGAGGGCGTCCGCTACTACATCGACTGCAACCGCTTGCCGAGCCAGCGCTGCCCGCACGGCTGCTCGTGCGCCGAGGGCCTCTGCCGGCACCGCTCGACCTGTTGCAACGTCTTCCGCTACGGCCAGTGCAACACCCACATCGGCAAGGTGACCGAGGTCGTCTGCCGCATGATCACCTGCCAGAACCCCGGCCGCCTGTTCCCCGGCCAGTGCTCGCGGCACATCCTCGTCGACGACCGCACCTGCGGCCACGAGGCGGCCTGCCTGGTCAAGGGCGCGGCGGCGCCGCCCTACACCGGCCTCCGCGCCGGCGGAGGCGCGCTGTGACCGCCGTCGTCACCGTCGAGACGCTGCTGCTCGTGCTGCTCGTGCTCCTCGTGGGCGGCCTGCTGCGTAGCCACGCCGAGATCCTGCGCCGGCTGGACGAGCTCCAGCCCGGCGGCACGGCGACGGCCGCCCCGACCCGCGCCTCGACCGCCGCCCACGACGTCTCCGGCGTGACGCTGGCCGGCGACGCGATGCACGTCGGCGTCACCCGCCCCGGCTCGGCCACCCTGCTCGCGTTCCTCACATCCGGGTGCGGCACCTGCGCCGGCTTCTGGGAGGCGTTCGCCGATCCGCGCACGCGCCTGCCCGAAGGCGTCGGCCTGGTCGTGGTCACCAAGGACCCGAGCCACGAGAGCGCGGTGCGGCTGCGGGAGCTGGCGCCGTCGGGCCTGCGCGTCGTCATGTCGAGCCGGGCCTGGGCCGACTACGACGTCCCCGCCAGCCCGTACTTCGTACACGTCGACGGCCGCGGTCAGCTCTCCGGCGAAGGCACGGCACAGCGTTTCGACCAGGTGCTTTCGCTGCTGTCCGACGCCGAGGACGACATCGCCGGCGGCGAGGGCTCGGCCGAGCGCGCTCTGCGGGTCGAGCGCGAGCTGGCGGCGGCCGGCATCGGCCCCGACCACCCCAGCCTCCGGCCGGACGGCCAGGGGAACGGTGACGGCGCCGGCTGAGGTCGTGGTGGCGGTGCCGCTCGCGATCGTCGCCGGGCTGCGGTCGTTGTGGTCGCCCTGAGGAGAGTCGATGCTCGGGAGCATCACTCCGCTCGGCGAGCGGAGCCGGGGAAGGCGATGGGGGGTCACGGTGACGGCCTTCGCGCTGGCCGCGACCGCCGCCGGCGCGGGCCTGGGTGCCGCCCTTGGGGCGGCCGGCGGCCTCGTCGACCTCTCGGCGACGGCCCGCACCGGGCTGCTGGCCGTGGCGGTCGCGGTCGCCGTGGCCGTCGACCTCGTTCCCGGCCTGCGCGCGCCGGGCCCGCGCCGGCAGGTGAACGAGGCCTGGCTGCACCGCTACCGCGGCTGGGTCTACGGCGCGGGGTTCGGCCTCCAGCTCGGCCTGGGCGTCACCACGATCGTCTCGACCGCGGCGGTCTATGCGACCGGCGCGGCGGCGTTCCTGGCGGGGTCGGCGGCCGCCGGTGCGATCGTCGGCGGGGCGTTCGGGCTGGCCCGGGCGGCGACGCTCCTGGCCGCCGGAGGCGTCCACGAGCCGGGCGCGCTCGCGATCCTCGACAGGCGACTTGTGGCGTGGGAGCGGCCCGCCCGGGTCGCCGCCCTCGTCGCCGAGACGGCGCTGATCGCGCTCGCGCTGGCGGTCGCATGAGGCTGGCCGCCCACGGCATCGCGCTCGAGCTCCCGACCGGGTGGGACGGGCGCATCTGGACGCGCGCGGGCGGCGGCCCGGTGCTGCATGCCGCCAACGTGGCGCTGCCGGAGACCGACGGAGACTTCGCCACCCGCGCCACCGGGACGCTGCCGGCGGACGGCGTGGTGGTCGTGCTGGTCGACTACGGGCCCGAGGAGGCCGGTGCCGCGCTCTTCGCGAACCCCGCGCCCGACCGGGTCGACCCGGCCGAGCTCTCGCCGTCCACCCTGCTGCAGCGCCGCCCCGGCCAGCGCGGCCTGCAGCGGTTCTTCACGACCGCCGGGCGGGCGATGTGCCTGTACGTCGTGGTCGGCTCGGCGGCGCACGCCCCCGACCTTGCGGCCGGAGTCAGCCGGGTGCTCGGGACTCTGGACGTCCGGGCATCGTCAGGCTGATCACTGGTAGGTGAACCGGTCGGCGGGCGAAGTGGCGGACGTGCCCCGTGACGTGGTGACGACGACGTCGACGGTGCCGGGATTGCCGGCCGGGCTCGTCGCGGTGATCGACGTCGGCGAGTGGACGACCAGGTGGATCGCCGCGGCGGAGCCGAACCGCACCCGGGCGCCGGCCACGAACCCATGCCCGGTGATCATGACGGCCGTGCCCCCGGCGGAGGGCCCCTGGCCCGGGGAGACGGCCGTGACGGCCGTCGCCGTGACCGGCTGCCAGTGGGGGATCTCGTTCCCGCGCAGCCCGGTCAGGACCGTCGCAGCTCCACCGCCGGCGGGCATGACGTCGATCGTCTGGCCGGCCGCGGTGGCCCGCGCGAACAGGAGCTTCGTGCCGTCCGGCGACCACGCCGGCTGGAACTCCGCCGCCGAGTCCGTCGTCACCCGGTGGAGCGTCCCCGACCCGACGGCGATCGTCCAGATGTCGAACGAGCCCGACCGGTTGGTTGCGAACGCGATCTTCGACCCGTCCGGAGACCAGGCCGGCTGCACGCTTCGGGAGGTGCCGCTCGTGAGGACCGTGATCGTGCCGCCGCCCGCCGGGACGACGCAGAGCTGGTAGTGGCCGTTGCGCGGGGCGTCGAAGGCGAGGCGGGTGCCGTCCGGCGACCACACCGGCAAGCTGTCGACGCCGGCCCGGTGGGTCACCTGCACCAGGTTGCCGGAGCCGTTCGCATTCGTCGTGTAGATCTCCCAGTCGCCGGTGCGGTTGCTGGCGAACGCCAAAGTGCGGCCGTCCGGCGACCAGCTGGGAAAGGCGTCCTTGCCCGGGTTCGTCGTGATCCGGCGCAGGTCGCGGCCGGCGGAGTTCATCGTGTAGACGTCGTAGTTGCCGTGGCGGTCGCTGGTGAACGCGATGCGGCCGCCGTCCGGCGCGAACGACGGGGCGAAGTCGTCGGCCGCGCTGGTCGTCAGCCGCACCGCCGGGCTGCCCTTGGCCGGCTGCTTGACGTAGATGTCCCAGTTGTGATTGACGTTGCGGTCGAACGCGATCTTGCCGTTCCCGTGCAGCATCGCCCCGGCGGCCGGGACGGCGACGAGCACGCCGACGAGAAGCCCTGCCGCCACACCCCGGATCGTCGCTCGCATCATCGCGTCCTCACCTTGCCCGCCCGCGTCGCGCTTCCTGGTGAGCCAATCGTAAACATTTCCCGCCGGGCTAAGCCCCGGCCGTCCCGGTGCCGATCATGCTCCTCGTGCCCCGGAGCAGGCTTCATCAGTCCCGGGTCTGGGCCCTGGTCAGCATCGCCGTCGCCGGCATCTGCATCGCCGGCCCGGCTCCGACGCAGGCCGACGTCCGGTCGGGCTCCGCGCTCGACTCGGCCGGCCTGGCGTCGCCGCCGCGGTCGCTGCTCTCCCACGCGCTGCGCCCCTCGACCACGTCGGGACCGGACTACGCCGGCGCCCTGTGGGAGCCCGCCAGCCCGCTCAATTACACCGTCGCCGACCGGCCGCTGACCAACCCGATCAGCCGGCTCGTCATCCACGTGGCCGAGGGCAGCTGGGCCTCGACGTACACCTGGTTCCGCAACCCGCGCGCCGAGGCGTCGGCCCACTACGTCGTCTCGTCGACCGGCCGCGTCGCCCAGATGGTGCCCGACCGGGACATCGCCTGGCACGCCGGCAACTGGGCCTACAACGAGAGCTCGATCGGCATCGAGCACGCCGGTTTCACGAACCTCACCCGCTTCCCGGACGCCCAGTACCGCGGCTCCGCCAGGCTGGCCGCCTGGCTGGCCGACACCTACCTGATCACCCCCGATCGCACGCACGTGATCGGCCACTACCAGGTGCCCGACCCGAACCATCGCGGCGAGTGGGGCGGCGTCGACCACCACACCGATCCGGGCCGCACGTGGGACTGGCCGCGCTACATGGCCTACCTGCGCGCCGACGCGCAGGACACCTATCAGCAGGTCGTCGACGATGCGGATCCCTCGGGTGTGCGCTACGACGCCTCCGTCTGGCACGTCGCGACGATCCAGCCCGGCCGCTACGGGGCGAGCTACCTGGCGGCGGCCCCGCACTCGCCTTCGAGCCCGGTGCAGTTCCGGGTGTCAGTGCCCACGACCGACCGCTACGACCTGCTCATGCGCTGGCCGTGCGGGGCCGACTCCACGCGGGCCGGCGTGGGGATCCACACCGTGAACGGCCTGCGCACCGCGACCGTCGACGAGGCCCGCGGCTGCGGCGAGTTCCAGTACGTCGGCAGCTACAACCTGGCCGCCGGGCCGGGCTGGCGGCTACAGGTGAGCTCGGCGTCGACGGGCCGCGGGACGATCGTCGCGGACGCCTTCAAGCTGGTGGAGCAGTCCGATCCGACGCCGCCGGCCGCGCCGTCCGTCAGCCCGAACCCGGCCGAGACCTCGATCGGCCTCCGGTGGACGAGGGCGGGCGACAACATCGCCGTCGGCGGCTACCGGGTCGTCGTCGATGCGCGGCTGCGCTATCAGGGCACGAGCCGCACGTTCGCCGTCACCGGCCTCGCCTGCGACACCGTCCACACCGTCTCGGTGCGCGCGCTCGACATGGTCTCGAACCTCTCGGCCAAGGCGCCGGTCCGGGTGCGCACCGGGCCGTGCCCGCCCGCGCCGACCGGCCTGGCCGCGACGCCGTCGCGCAACGCGGTGGCGCTCCGGTGGACGGCCCCGGCCGCCGGCCTGGGCTACCGCGTGCTCGTGAACGGCCGGCTCATCCGCACCGTCAGCGGGACGACGTCGGCCGTCGGCTCGCTCCACTGCGCCGTCACGCGCACGTTCCAGGTCGAGAGCGTCGACGCGTCCGGCAGCGTCTCCGCCCCCGCGGCGGTCGACGCCACCACGCTCGCCTGCTAGGCGATTGACCCCGCGTCCCCGCGCGCCTGGACGTCAGGCGTCACGGCGTTCGCAGCAGGCGGAACGTGCGCGCGCCCAGCCGGCAGCTCCCGGCCGGCACCAGGCCGGCGCCGCGCAGGTCGGCGTTCGGCCGCGCCACCACCCAGGTGACACCCGGCGGCAGCGTGCCCTTGCCCAGCAGCGCCAGGTAGCGGGCATGCCGTTCCCGCTGCGTCGGCGTCTTCTGGAGCCACGTCCGGAACCGCACCTTGGCGTGGACGATCTTCAGGAACACGGACGACGCGGCGCTGTGGGAGAAGAGGTTCAGGGCGATCGCGTCGGCGATCGGCTCGCGCGCCGCGACGGCCGTGAGCGTCTTCGCCGGCGGGAGCTGCGTGCACGAGAACGGGCGCGGATAGGCGTGATGGACGGCCGCGGCCGTGGCGAGCACCGTCGAGGGCACGGCCACCGCGACGACGATTGCCGCGACCGCGATCCCGCCCGCCCTGGCCGGCCCGCCGGCCAGCTCCACCAGCCGCTGCGCCGCCACTCCCGCGGGCACCGCGAGCGCCAGCACCAGGTAGGGCAGGTAGCGCGACCAGCGAAGCAGCGCCGGCGTGCCCAGCACCTCGGCGTCGTGGCCGAGGAGGGCGCCGGCCCCGCAGGCGACGGCCGGCACGGCCACGATCAGCGCCACCGCGAGGGCCGAGATCCCCTCGGCCCGGCGCACGATTGCGATCAGCCCGCCCACGCCCAGCGGCAGGACGATCCCGAGGGCGACGATCGTCTGTCCCGGGGATGGCAGCACGGGGGCGAGGTGGGTGATCGACACGAACCCGCCGTAGCGGTGGTAGTCGATCGCGAGCGGCACGAGCCAGACCGCCGCGACGGCGACGCCGGCGACGGCTGTGCGCCAGACCGCCGGTTCGCGGGAGGCGACTGCCAGGACGACTGCCCAGGCGACGCAGAAGCCGCCCGCGAGGGGTGCGATCAGGAATGTGAAGCCGATCGCCGCCCCGGCTGCCCAGAGCGCGGCCGTATTGCCCTTCGCGAGCCCGCGCAGCACGAGCCACACCGAGAGCGGCGCCAGGCAGGTGCCGAGCTCGCGGGGGATCAGCGGCGGCACGTTTCCGAGCGACGGCACGAGCGCGTTCCAGAGCACCAGGTCGCCGCGGTAGAGGCCCAGGTTGACGCCGTTGGGGTGGAGCGCCGCGGCCGGGCTGTGCTGCCAGACCCAGCCGAAGCCGGCGGCCGCGGTGAAGAGCGCGGCCGCCCAGGCCGCCGCGGCGCGGGGCGCTCCCAGCTCCCGCGCGAGCAGCCACATCGCCAGCCACCCGGCCAGCACGCCGGCGACGTCGAGGGCCAGGATCGCGGCGTTCAGGTCGCCGGGCAGCGCCCCCAGCAGCCAGGCGCCGATCGAGTGGTAGAGCCAGGGGTAGGAGTTCGGCTCGCCCGCGTACACGCCGCCGGGCGCCGGGATGCCGGCGGCAAGCTGGCGGATCCAGCCCTGGTGCCAGAGCATGTCCTCCTGGGACGGCCACAGCCGCGGCGTCGCCGCGAGGAAGCCGGGATAGGTGACGACGGCGGTCGTGCACAGGGCGACGGCGATCGGCCACGGCGAGAGCCGCCCGGGCCGAAGCGACGGCCGCCGCCAGACGAGGAGCGCGGCCACCAGCACGAGCGCGATCGCCCGCAGCGCCCACGGATGGCCGAGCAGGCCGACGCCGGCCGGGCCCTGCAGCATCGTCAGCCAGGCCAGGCCGAGCGCCGCCAGGATGCCGTAGGCCAGCCGCTCCGATGCGGGGGCCTGGGGGGCGATCGCCGAGCCGCACACCCACACGGCCGCAACTGTCACGGCCAGCGTCAGAAGCGCAGACGCGATCACGTGGCCGCCCGCATTCGGCCTGCGATTGTACCGAACGCCGGGTACCATGGCCGGGGGCTCGAAAGACCCCGCAGGGCCCTCGTAGCTCAGGGGATAGAGCGCGGCTCTCCTAAGGCCGGCGTCGCAGGTTCGAATCCTGCCGAGGGCATCCGCTCCGGGCTCGCGGTGCGCCCGGGCCGACCGGTTCTCGGGGAGTAGACTCCCGTGGGTCATGGCAATGCCGACGCGTGCCGAGAGGGACGGCCCGGGCGGCGACCTCGCCCCGACGGCCCGTGGAATTCTGACGTCGGCCGCGCGCACCTTCGCGGATCGCGGCTCCGCCGTGAGCATGACCGAGATCGCCGCGCGCTCGGGTGTCGGCCGGGCCACGCTCTACCGCCACTTCCCCACCCGGGAGATCCTGCTCGAGGAGCTGCAGCGGGTGGCCGTCGAGAGCGTCGGCGAGCGTCTGCGCGCCGCCGACCTCGGCGCGCTGACCTGCCCGGACGCACTCGACCGCGCCGTGCGGGTGGTGCTCTCGGTCGGCCACGAGTATGCGGTCGTGATCCACGAGCAGGTGCCGGTGCCGCGCGACGTGGCCGACCGGCTCGTGCGCGACCCGATCCGGGAGCTGCTCGGCCGGGGCCGGGCGGAAGGGCTTCTCCGCAGCGAGTGCTCGCTGGAGTGGCTCGAGGACATGTTCGTCGGCCTCGTGCAGGCCGGCCTCCAGCAGATCGTGCGCCGCGGCGCCGACCTCGAGGCGACGGCCCGGGCCGTCGTCTCGGCCTACCTCGAGGGGGCGGGGGCGCGGCATGCCTGAGCGGGCCGCCGCCAGCCTGCCCTGGCCGCCCGGCAAGAGCGCCCCGGTCGAGCTCTGCACCTGCTGCGGCGAGCCGCTTGCCGCCGGGACGGACGTCTGCCCGAAATGCAACACCGACGTGCGCGGCGGCACCCGCTCCCAGGCCGCCCGCGGCTCGCTGCTCCTGGGCCTGCTCGGCCTTGCGGTGCTGCCCATCATCTTCTCGATCCCGGCGATCGTGCTGGCGCTGCGGGCCCGCCGCGAGATCGCTCGCACGCCCGGCCTGCACGGCAGCGACGCCGCCGGCTGGGGCCTGGCGACCGGCATCATGGGCACCGTGCTCGGGATCTTCCTGATCCTGACCGTCGTGCTCGGTATCGCCGCCCCGAGCTGAGTGTTATGGTCGTGCTGTGACCCGGCCGAGGCTCGCCTGGATCGAGTCGGGTTCCCGCCTCGAGTACGTATGGGTGGCGTTCGCGGTGCTGAACCTGGCCGCGATGCTCGCGATCATCGAGATCCGGTACGGCCAGGGCTGGGAGACCGTCCCGTTCCACTTCATCTACGTGTCGTTCACGATCCTCTACGGATTCCGTGCGTGGCGGGGACGGGCCACGCTGCTCGGCATCCTCTTCGTGACGATCTCGACGGGCGTCGTCACCGCCTACGGCATCCACCGCAACTGGGAGGAGCCGCCGGAGCTCACCGAGGTGCCGCTCATGACGCTGATGTTCCTCGCGATGGTCTACCACGTCCATCGCCGCCAGCAGGCCCAGGCGGTGGCCGAGGCGCTCGCCGCCGAGCGCGAGCGTGACGTCGAGCGCAAGTCGGCGTTCCTGTCGGACGCCTCGCACGAGCTCCTCACCCCGATCACGATCGGCCGCGGCCACCTCGAGCTGCTCGGCCGGAGCCCGCACCCCCAGCCGGCGGAGCTGGCGGAGACGACCGAGATCGTGCTCGGCGAGCTCGGCCGCATGGAGCGGGTCATCAACCGCCTGCTCCTGCTCGAGTCGGCCGGCGGGGCGGCCGCCCCCGGCTCGCGCGAGCGGGTCGACGCGGCGGCGCTCCTCACCCGCACGTTCCAGCGCTGGCGCAGCACGGCCGACCGCGACTGGCGGCTGGGCGACCTGCCGCCGGGCACCATCTCGATCGACTCGGACCAGCTCACGCTGGCGCTCGACGCGCTGATCGAGAACGCCGTCCAGCACACCGATGACGGCGGGATGATCGTGATCGGCGCGGTCGCCGAGGGCGGCGCGCTGCGGATTCGCGTCGGGGACAGCGGCGACGGCATCCCCGAGGAGGCGCGGCGGCGGGTGTTCGACCGCTTCTACCGGGTGGACGGAGGGCGCAGCCGCCGCCACGGCGGCGTCGGCCTGGGCCTCGCGATCGTCAAGGCCATCGCCGAGGCGCGCGGCGGAAGCGTTTCCGTCCACAGCCGGCCCGGCGCCGGCAGCATGTTCGAGGTGCGCCTGCCGGGCCTGCGCTCAGCAGGGGACGAGCCGGTAGCCGCCCCCGCGGACGGTCTCGATCACGGCCTCGGCTTCGAGCTTGCGCCGTAGCCGGGCGACGCAGACGTCGACCACGTTCGACCGCGGGTCGAACTGGTAGTCCCAGACCGCGTTCAGGATCCGCTCCCGCGACACGACCTCCTCGGGCGTGCGCAGCAGGTACTCGAGCAGCGCGCACTCGCGCTCGGAGAGCTGCACGCGGCCGCCGTCGCGGCGGGTGATGCGGCGGTTGCGCGCGTCGAGCTGGATCACCTGCGCGCTCTGGCCGGGCGGGCCGGACGGCGCACGCCGGCGTAGGCAGACGCGCACGCGCGCGAGCAGCTCGTCGAACGAGAACGGCTTCGCCAGGTAGTCGCTCGCGCCCGCGTCGAGCGCCGCGACCTTCGTGGCGACCCCGTTCTGCGCCGAGAGCACGAGCACCGGCACGGGCGGGTCGGCCGCGATCGCGCGGGCGAGGACGCCGAACCCGTCGACGCCGGGCAGCTTGAGGTCGAGCACGACCAGGTCCCACTCGCGTTCGTGAAGCTCGGCCACGGCCTCGTCGCCGCTCGCCGCGACGGCGGTCATGTAGCCCTCTGCCCGGAGCCCGCGGCTGACGAAGCTCGCGATCAGAGGTTCGTCTTCGACCAGCAGAATCCGCACGACGTCCAAAAGCATACGCCTGCCCTCGCCGCCTGGACATGACAGGGAGATGACATGCGCTTGACGGAACACGTGCCCGGATCGAGCATGGCAGCCGCCAAATCCGAGGGAGGGTTCGATCAGTCGGTCCGCGAGGATCCTGTGCACGCTCGGCGGCACCGTGGTGGTGACCGCACTGGTCGTGTGGTACGTGGTCGGCTACGCGATCTCTCTCCCGCCCACGGTGCCCCAGGCAAGCGCCGCCGGCATCACGAACATCACCGTCCAGACCGTCGCCTCGTACGGCCACCAGCCGCACCCGGACTGGGTGTCCTATCTCGTGAAGAACGAGCAGGGCCAGTGGGTGCACAGCACGATCTGGAAGGTGCCGGCCAACTCGATCGTGCGCGTCACCGTCCTGCAGTACGACGGCGACAGCGGCCTGCGTAACCCGTTCCTGGGTCAGCCCCGCGGCATCATCGGCGGGACGATGACGGTGAACGGGAAGCCCTACGTCGTGCTCAACCCGGACGACGCCTCCCACACGTTCACGATCCCCGACCTCGGGGTGAGCGTGCCGCTCAAGGGGGTCGCCGACGACGCCCCCAACCAGTGCGCGGTGACGCCGTGCACGCTCGCGCAGGCGCACAACACGATCGTCTTCCAGTTCAGGACGGGCAAGCCCGGCCTGCACCGCTGGCAGTGCTTCGTGCCGTGCGCGGCGGGCTGGCTCTACGGGTTCGGCGGGCCGATGCAGACCGTCGGCTGGATGGACGGGTTCCTCAAGGTCGTCTGACCCGATGGACGATCGCGCGCATCTGATCCGAGCCGGCGCCATCTGGATCGCCCTCGCGATCGTCGCCGACCTGATCGTCGGCTTCCTGGTGGCGCCGCACATGCCGCCCGGCAACTTCTCGAACACCGCGTCCGACCAGACGCATATCAACAACGTGCTCGCGCTGATCATGACGCCCATCGGCGTCGGCGTGATCACGTTCCTCGTCTACGCGCTGGTGCGGTTCCGCCAGCCGCCCGGCCCGCTGCAGGACGGGCCGCCGGTGCGCGGCCACCGCCGCCTCCAGGCCGGCTGGGTCGGGGTGACGGCGTCGATCGTGATCGTGCTCGCCATCCTCGGCACGATCGAGCTCGTCCAGGCCCCCGACTCGAGCGCCGGCGCCGGCGCGGGCGGCGGCCAGGGGCCGAGCCCGATCTCGCGCCCGAGCGGGAACCCGCTCGTGGTGCAGGTGATCGCCCAGCAGTGGCAGTTCACGTACCGCTTCCCGCAGTACGGCGGCGTCGAGACGTTCTCGCTGGCGCTCCCGGTCGGCCGCACGGTCGAGTTCAACGTCACCTCCATCGACGTGATCCACTCGTTCTGGGCTTACCAGCTGGGCGTCAAGGCTGACGCCGTGCCGGGCGCCAACAACGTCGCGTACACGACGCCGAAGAAGGTCGGCCTGTTCCAGATCCGCTGCGCGGAGCTGTGCGGCCTCTGGCACGGCTGGATGGCGGCCAAGGGGCACGTGCTCTCGAGGGCGGGCTGGACGCACTGGATCGCGCACGCGCGGGTCGCGAACGCGCCGTCGACGCACTACCTGCCGCCGTACGCCAAGGTCTATTACCCGGCACCACTGGAGAGGGGCGGATGAGCGCGATGGAGACACCGGCGACCGCGCCGGCGCCCGCAGGCACCGGCCGCAGCGGCCTGCTGACGTTCAACCTTCTGTGGGGGCTGGTCGGGCTCGTCGTCGGCTATGCGATCGGCCTGTGGATCGGCCACCGCATGGGCTCACGCTTCGACTGGACCGCCGACATCGACTACAACGACATCGCGGTGCTCCTGGGCTACTCGCTCGGCACGCTCGGCTATCTCGGCGGGCTGGGCATCCTCAACCACCCCATCGCGCGCCTCTTCGGCCGCTCCGCCCGCGACATCGCCCCGCGCACCGGCTGGGCCCGGTACGCACAGGCCAGCACCGACCACAAGGTGATCGGGAACCAGTACCTGATCGGGATCGGCGTGTTCTTCTTCATCGGCGGCCTGAACGCCATGCTGATCCGCACCGAGCTGCTGCACCCGACCACGCCGACGTTCTCGCCGGGGCAGTACCTGACGATCGTCGGCCTGCACGGGTCGATGATGATCATGATGGTCTCGAGCATCATCCTGGGGCCGTTCGGGCACTACTTCGTGCCGCTCATGATCGGCAGCAAGCGGATGGCGTTCCCGCGGCTCGAGGCGCTCTCGTTCTGGATCCTGCCGCTGTCCGGCCTGATCCTGACGACCACGATCGCCTACGGCGGCTTCCCCACCGGCTGGACCGGCTACCCGACGCTCGCGAGCCAGGCCGACATCGGCATGGACGGCTACCTGTTCTCGTTCGCCCTGGTCGGGCTGGGAATGATCCTGAACGCGCTCAACATGCTCGTGACGGTCTTCAACCACCGCGCCCCGGGCATGACCTGGGCGCGGCTGCCGATCTTCGTGTGGAGCATGCTGACGACGTCCGTGCTGATGCTGCTCGGCCCGCCGATGCTGCTCGCGGCGGCCTTCATGGAGGTGCTCGACCGGACGTCGGGGACGGCCTTCTTCTCGTCCTCCACGGGCGGCAGCCCGTTCCTGTGGGAGAACCTGTTCTGGTTCTTCGGCCACCCGGAGGTCTACATCCTGGCGCTGCCGGGCTTCGGGATCGTGCTCGAGATCCTGCCCGTGTTCGCCCGCAAGCCGCTGTGGGGCTACCGGCTGGCGGTGTCGGGCATGCTCGGCGTCACGCTGCTCTCGTTCATGGTGTGGCAGCACCACCTGTTCGTGAGCGGCATCAACGCCAGCCTGCGGCCCTTCTACATGCTGACGACGGAGCTGATCTCGGTGCCGACCGGCTTCATCTTCCTCGTCGGGATCGCGACGCTCTGGCGGGCCCGGATCAGGTACACGGTGCCGATGCTGTTCGCGCTCGCGTTCTTCGTGAACTTCCTGATCGGCGGCCTCTCGGGCGTGTATCTCTCGGACGTCCCGAGCGACGTCACCCTGCACGGCAGCTTCTTCGTGATGGCCCACTTCCACTACACGATCATGGGCGGGCTGGTGTTCGCGTTCTTCGCCGGCATCTACTACTGGCTGCCGAAGATGGCCGGGGTCGAGCTGAACGAGACGCTCGGCAAGATCCACTTCTGGACGGCGTTCATCTTCTTCAACTCGACGTTCCTGCCGCTCTTCGCCGTCGGCATGATGGGCATGCCCCGGCGCACCGCGACGTACGCGCCGCACCTGCAGTTCCTGAACGACTGGGTGTCGATCTCGGCGTTCCTGCTGGGCGGGTCGATGCTCGTGTTCCTGGGGAACTTCGTGTGGTCGCTCGTCGTCTCTCGGGTGCCGGCGCCGGCCAACCCGTGGATGGCCCGCTCGCTCGAGTGGCAGCTGCCCACTCCGGTGCCGGTCGGCAACTTCGACGGGCCGGTGCGCATCCTGGCCGGGCCGTACGAGTACGGCGATCCCACGGCGCCGCCGGTGATGGAGCTCGGCCCCGCAGTCGTCCCGTCGGCGGGGGACTGAGGGATGGCCGAGCTCAACCCGATCGTCGGCGACGCGGAAGATCTGGACATCCGCGACCAGTCCACCGCCGGCCGGCTCTTCGTGGCGGCCGACGCGTTCCTCTTCCTGGCCTTCGTCTTCGCCTACCTGTACCTGCGCGCGCTGAACAACAACCACATGTGGAACCCGCACGGGCAGAACCCGTCGGGCACCATGGGCCTCGTCGTCCTCGTGCTCGTGGTCGTGACCGCGGCGCTCGTGCACGTCGCGGCGAGCCGCCTGGCGGCAAGCGGGCCCGCGGCGTTCCGCGCCCCGGCGCTGGCCGCGCTCGGGGTCGGTCTCGCCGCGGCGGTGCTGGCCGCCTCGCAGGTGTTCCGGCCCGGGTTCTCGCCGAGCCATGCGGGCGGGATCGGGAGCGTCTTCATCGGGTTCATCGCCGTCTACCTCATGCACCTGCTCGGCGGCCTCTACTGGCTCGAGACGCAGGCCGTGGAGGAGCCGAGCGCGCGGCTGCGCGCGAGCGTGCCGCCGTGCCTGCTCTACTGGTGGTTCCTGGCCGTCGTGCTCGCGATCTTCTCCGTCCTGTTCTACCTCGTCTAGACGGGAGCGACCATGCATCTGATCGCACTGGCCAACGACAACAACGCCGGCGCGTGGATGACCCTCGTGATCCCGGTCGGCTTCCTGGCGCTCGTCCTCGTCTGCGCGTGGACGATGCGCCACAGGGTTCCGTAGGCCGCAGGGAACGCGAGGGGGCCGCGAGGTTGTCGCGGCCCCCTCGACCGACCCCATCCGCCGGCCCTGTGAGGGTGGGCTCCTTCAGCCTGCCGGCGAACGCACAATCGGTCGCGCCGATGCAACGGAGGGAGGTGGCATCGGCGTGCAAATGGTAGCGGATGCAACCGCTGTTGACAGGGGCCGGTCATCCGTCTTACGTCCTCCGTCAAACCGCCTTGCGGAAGTACACGCGCGCGAACCCGTCCTGCGTGGCGCGGCCGGTCTCGACGTAGCCGAGCGCGGGGTAGAAGCGCAGGTTCTCGGTCATCCGCTCGTTGGTGTAGAGGACGACTTCGGCCAGCCCCTCGGCGCGTGCGCGATCCTCCGCGAACGTCACGAGTGCCCGCCCCAGCCCCTCGCCCTGGCGGTCGGGCGCGACGGCGACGTTCTCGAGCAGGAGCGCGGGCGGCTGCGGCCGCAGCACGAGCACGCCGGCGACGCCCTCCCCGGCCCGGGCCACCCATACCTCGCCGGCGTCGATCAGCGCCCCGTAGTCGGCGGTCATCGGGGCCGGCTCGCGGCCGATGCGCTCGACGTAGTGCGCGTAGGCGGCGCGGACGCACTCGGCGACCGCCCGGGCGTCGCGGCGGGCGGCCTGGACCATCTCCGGCATCGCCCCGATCGTAGCTATGGTGCCTCGGCCGGAGACCCTGTCGGCTTTTTCAGGATCGGAGAGCGCGATGCAACTCGGAATGATCGGACTGGGCCGGATGGGTGCCAACCTCACCCGCCGGCTGATGCGCGACGGGCATCAGATGGTGGTGTGGAACCGGGATCCCGCACCGATCGCGACGCTCGCCGGCGAGGGCGCCGTCGGAGCCGAGTCGGCCGCCGACCTGGTCGCCAGGCTCGAGCGGCCGCGGGCCGTCTGGATCATGGTGCCCGCAGGTGTGACCGGCAAGGTCGTGAGCGACGTCGCCGAGCTGCTCGACGAGGGCGACACGATCATCGACGGCGGCAACTCCTACTACCGCGACGACATCGCCCGGGCCGAGCAGCTCGGGCCGAAGGGGATCCACTACGTCGACGTCGGCACGTCGGGCGGCGTCTTCGGCCTCGAGCGCGGCTACTGCCTCATGATCGGGGGCGAGGACGAGGTCGTGCAGCGGCTGGAGCCGATCTTCGCCACCATCGCCCCGGGGGTGGGGGCGGCCGAGCGCACGCCGGGCCGAAGCGGCGAGCCGTCCCAGGCCGAGAAGGGCTACCTGCATTGCGGCCCCAACGGCGCCGGCCACTTCGTGAAGATGGTCCACAACGGGATCGAGTACGGCATCATGGCCGCCTACGCCGAGGGCCTCGACATCCTGCAGAACGCGGACATCGGCACCCGCGACCAGGTGCACGACGCCGAGACCGCCCCGCTCGACCATCCCGAGTTCTACCGGTACACGATCGACACGGCCGAGGTGGCCGAGGTGTGGCGGCGCGGCAGCGTCGTCGGCTCCTGGCTGCTCGACCTGACCGCCGCCGCGCTGCACGAGTCCGGCGACCTCGAGGCGTACTCGGGCCGCGTGTCCGACTCGGGCGAGGGCCGGTGGACGTCGATCGCGGCGATCGAGGAGGGCATCCCGGCCTACGTGCTCACCGCGGCCGTCTACGAGCGCTTCAGCTCGCGGGGCGAGGGCACGTACGCGAACAAGGTGCTCTCGGCCATGCGCAAGCAGTTCGGCGGGCACGTCGAGGTGTCGGCGGGCGACCAGGCCACCTAAGCTACATGTGACGAACTACACCGACTCGCCTGCACGGGCGAGGAGAGAGGAGCCCCATGGCCATCGCACCCGCATCGGACATCGCCCAGCTCGAATCCATCCTGGGCGACGACGCAGAGTCGCTCCTCGGGCACACCTGCAGCACGATCTCGAGCGAGCGCCTGTACCTGCCGGGCCCGGATTTCGTCGACCGCGTGGTCGCCATGTCCGACCGGCCGACGCCGGTGCTGCGGTCGATGCAGACGCTCTACTCGAACGGCCGCCTGGCCGGCACCGGCTACCTGTCGATCCTGCCGGTCGACCAGGGCGTCGAGCACTCCGCCGGGGCGTCGTTCGCGAAGAACCCGGACTACTTCGACCCGGCCCGCATCGTCGAGCTGGCGATCGAGGGCGGCTGCAACGCCGTCGCCACCACGCTCGGCGCGCTCGGCGCCACCGCCCGCCGCTTCGCGCACCGGATCCCGTTCATGCTCAAGCTGAACCACAACGAGTTCCTGTCGTACCCGAACGCCTACGACCAGATCATGTTCGGCTCGGTGCGCCAGGCCCGCGAGCAGGGCTGCGTCGCCGTCGGCGCCACGATCTACTTCGGCTCGCCCGAGTCGAAGCGCCAGATCCAGGAGGTGTCGACGGCGTTCGCCGCGGCCCACGAGCTGGGCATGGCGACCGTGCTCTGGTGCTACCTGCGCAACTCGGCGTTCGCGGCCAAGGACGGCGGCCCCGACTACCACATGGCGGCCGACCTCACCACCCAGGCCAACCATCTGGGCGTCACGATCGAGGCCGACATCATCAAGCAGAAGGCCCCCGAGACGGCGGCGCCGGGCTTCGTCGACCTGAAGTTCGGAAAGACCGACAAGCGCGTCTACTCCGAGCTCCTGACCGACCACCCGATCGACATGACCCGCTACCAGGTGGCCGGCTGCTACATGGGCCGGGCCGGCCTGATCAACTCGGGCGGCGCGTCGGGCGAGAGCGACCTGCGCGACGCCGTCTACACGGCCGTCGTCAACAAGCGCGCCGGCGGCATGGGCATGATCAGCGGCCGCAAGGCCTTCCAGCGGCCGATGGCCGAGGGGATCGAGCTGCTCCACGCGATCCAGGACGTGTACCTCTCGGACGAGATCACCATCGCGTAACCGGTCCTACTCCGGAACTCAACAATTCCTCACCCATAAGGGGTATTTGGCGAACGAATAGTGGGTCGACAGGTCATACACACACGCTACAATAGGGGTATGACCAACATGTTTCCGATCTATTCAGAGCGCCAGTTCTCGCGCTCTCGTCCCGAGACCGAGCACGAGTACTTCATGCGGGCCGCCCGGAACCTGCGCGACGAGCGCCGCCGCGAGCGGCGTGAGCGCGTGATCAACCGGATCATGCGCCGCCCGCACGGCAAGTCGCTGTAAGAGCGGCGATCGCCCCCGGCCCTGCCGGGGGCGACCCGCTCACATCCGCTCGAAGCTGCGGAACCGCTCCCAGTCGGTGACGGCGGCCTCGAACGAGCGCTGCTCCGTGCGCGCGTAGTGCAGGTAGTGGTCGACGACGTCGTCGCCGAGCGCCGTCCGCGCGATCCGCGAGCCCTCGAGCAGCGCGATCGACTCGTGCAGGCTCGTCGGCAGCCGCGGCTTGCCGTCCGCGTCGTACGCGTTCCCCGGGTAGGCGGGCTCCAGCGCGAGCTCGTCGTCGATGCCGTGCAGCCCGGCGGCGATCATCGCCGAGAACGCCAGATAGGGGTTCACGTCGGCGCCGGCGATGCGGCTTTCCAGGCGCAGCCCCTGGCCGTGGCCGACCACCCGGAACCCGCAGGTGCGGTTGTCGACGCCCCACACGAGCGTCGTGGGCGCGAACGAGCCCCAGGCGTAGCGCTTGTACGAGTTGACGTTCGGGGCGAAGAAGTAGGCCAGCTCGCGGGTCGCGGCCAGCTGGCCCGCGATGAAGTGCTCGAAGACCTTGCTGTAGCCGTGCCCGTCCTCGCCGGTCGACAGGCTGCCGTTGGCGTCCCACAGGCTCATGTGGATGTGGCACGAGTTGCCCTCGCGCTCGTCGTACTTGGCCATGAAGGAGAGCGCGCAGCCGTGCAGGTAGGCGATCTCCTTGGCGCCGTTCTTGTAGATCGAGTGGTTGTCGGCCATCGCCAGCGCGTCGGAGTAGCGGAAGTTCACCTCGTGCTGGCCGAAGTTGCACTCGCCCTTCGAGTCCTCGACGCGGATGCCCGCGCCGGCCATGCCGAGGCGGATCGGCCGGATCACGTCCTCGACCATCGTCGTGCCCAGGATCGAGTAGTCGACGTTGTAGGCGTTCGCGGTGACGAGGTCGTGGTAGCGCTTCTCCCGGGCCTGGTCGTAGCTGTCGCGGAAGAGCATGAACTCGAGCTCGGAGCCGACGTTCGCGTGCCAGCCGCGCTCGGCCAGACGGTCGAGCTGGCGGCGCAGGATCTGGCGCGGCGAGGCGGCGACCGGCGATCCGTCTTCCCATTCGAGGTCGGCGACGCAGAGCGCCGTCCGCTCCAGCCACGGCACCCGCCGCAGAGTGTCGAGGTCAGGCCGGAACACGAAGTCGCCGTAGCCGGTCTCCCAGGACGACATGGCGAAGCCCTGCACCGTGTCCATCTCCACGTCGACGGCGAGCAGGTAGTTGCAGCCCTCGGCGCCGTGGCCGGCCACCTCGTCGACGAAGAAGGGCGCGTGCAGCCGCTTTCCCGCCAGCCGCCCCTGCATGTCGGTCATCACCAGGAGCACCGTGTCCACCGCGCCGGACTCGACGTCCGCCCGCAGCTCGTCCAGCGAAAGCGGCATTGGCTATTCATATACTCCAGCCGGGATGGATCGCAAGCGGCCGGTGATCGGGATCAGCGCCTACGACGTGCCGGTCACGTTCGGCCAGTGGCGCGACTTCCAGAGCGTGCTCGCGCCCGCCGGATATCCGCGCTCGGTGACGGCGGCGGGAGGGCTCCCGGTCGTGATCCCACCGGTCGACGGCTCGACCGAGCTGCTCGACCTGCTCGACGGCGTCGTCTTCACAGGCGGGTCCGATCTCAACCCGGCCCTGTACGGCCAGGAGCCGCATCCCGAGAGCGCCGGCTTCCACGACGGCCGTGACCGCGCCGAGCTCGCGCTGATCCGCGAGGCGATCCGCCGCGACATGCCGGTGCTCGGCATCTGCCGCGGCATGCAGCTTCTGAACGTGGCCCTCGGCGGCGATCTCGTGCAGCACCTCGGCAGCGACACCCACAAGGGGCCGCCGGGGACGTACACCTTCCACGACGTCGAGGTGACGGCGGGGACACGCCTGGCAGATGTGCTCGGCGCCGGCACGCGCACCCACTCGTGCCACCACCAGGCGCCCGACCGGCTGGGCGAGGGCCTGCGGCCGAGCGCCCGGGCCGACGACGGCACGGTCGAGGGGATCGAGCTCCCGGGTGCGCGCTTCGTCCTCGGCGTGCTGTGGCATCCCGAGGAGGACGAGGTGCGCGGCGCGCCGCTCTTCCGCGAGCTGGTCGCGCAGGCGACCACCTACCGGCTGGCGGCGGCGTGAGCGCGACGGTCGAGGGGCTCGTCATCGGGGGCGACCGGGTGGCCGCCGCCGAGGGGGAGTCGTTCGACGTCACCAACCCGGCCACGGGAAGCCGGCTCGCCAGCGTCGCGTCGGCGGGCGTCGAGGACGTCGACCGCGCCGTCCTGGCGGCGACGGCGGCCTACGAGACGTGGGGAGCGCTCTCCCCGGTCACCCGCGGGCGGCACATGCACCGGTTCGCGGCGCTCGTCGAGGAGCACGCCGAGGAGCTGGCGCTGCTCGAGTGCCGCAACGTCGGCATGCCCATCGGCGACGCCCGTGGTCAGCTCGGGATGATCGTCGACGTGATCCGCTACTACGCGGGCGCCGTCGACAAGTTCTTCGGTCACACCGTCCCGGTCGAGCGCGACGGCGTCGCGCTGACCTTCCGCGAGCCGATCGGAGTCGTCGGCCTCATCACGCCCTGGAACTTCCCGCTCAACATCGCCAACTGGAAGATCGCGCCCGCGCTCGCGGCCGGCAACACGGTGGTGCTGAAGCCGGCGTCGCTGACCCCGCTCTCGGTGCTCCGCTACGCCGAGCTCGCGATCGAGGCGGGGATCCCGGCGGGCGCCCTGAACGTCGTCCCCGGGCCCGGGAGCGCCGTCGGGAGCGCGCTCGTCGAGCACCCCGGTGTCGGCAAGATCGGCTTCACCGGCTCGACCGAGGTCGGCGCCGGCATCGCCCGCCGCGCCGCGAACGGCATCAAGCGGGTCACGCTCGAGCTGGGCGGCAAGTCGGCCTGCGTCGTCTTCGAGGACGCCGACCTCGAGAAGGTCGGCCGCATGGCGCCGTACGGCGTGTTCGAGAACTGCGGCCAGGACTGCTGCGCCCGCTCGCGCCTGATCGTCCAGGAGTCGGTCGCCGACGAGCTGGTCGAGCGCTACTCCGAGACCGCCCGCAACCTGCGCGTGGGGATGCCCGAGAGCCCCGAGACCGAGGTCGGCCCGCTGATCTCGGCCGGCCAGCGCGAGACCGTCGAGCGCTACGTGGCCATCGGCATCGATGAGGGCGCCCGGGTGGTGACCGGCGGCGAGCGCCCCGACGGCGCCCTTTCCGAGGGGTTCTTCTACCGGCCGACGGTGCTCGCAGGCGTGCGCAACGACATGACGGTGGCGCGCGAGGAGATCTTCGGCCCGGTCGTGTCGGTGATCACCTTCCGCGACGAGGCCGACGCCGTGCAGATCGCGAACGACACCCCGTACGGCCTGTCCGGGTCGCTGTGGACACGCGACGGCGCCCGCCAGCTGCGCGTCGCCCGGGCGCTGCGCACGGGCGTGCTGGGCGTGAACACGAACTCGTCGGTGTTCGTGCAGACGCCGTTCGGCGGCTACAAGCAGTCCGGCATCGGCAAGGAGCTCGGCATGGAGGCGCTCGCTCACAACACCGAGCTGAAGAGCGTCTTCATCTCGACCGAGTAGCCCGCGCCCGCTTGCGCTCGTGCATCGCCCGCGAGGCCCGAGCGAGCGTCTCCGCGACCGGTTCGCCCGGCATGCGCGCAGCAGCGCCGACCGAGGCTCCGCGGTAGACGCGCCGGTGGGTCTCGGGGACCTCCAGGTCGGTGAGCAGCTCCTGCAGCCGCTCGCACCGCAGGCCTGTCATCTCCTCGTCGCTGCCCGGCAGGAGCAGGCAGAACTCATCGCCGCGGGTGTGCATCCGGCCCGCCAGCTCGCCCTCTCCTGCGAACTCCTTCAGGGCGTTCGCGACGGCCAGGATCAGAACGTCGCCACCGCGGGCGTAGTCGTTCTCGAACGCGGCGTTGGCAGCGCGCATGCCGTCGAAGTCGAGCACCAGCACGCCGAACGGGTGGGTTCCGGCGTGACGCTCGACGGCGGCGTCGAGGGCGCGCTGGTTCGGCAGGCCGGTGAGGGCATCGACGAATGCGGTGCGCTCGAGCGCGGCCCGCTCCTGGATGAGCGCAACAGCGAGTCCGGCGTTGTCCCAGTAGGAGTAGAACCCGGCGCGGCGCTCGAAGCCTGGCCGCGGTTTGGCGAGCCAATGGACGGCGATGAGCCCGTGCGTCTCGGCGTTTGCCCGCAGATGCAGGACGTGTACGACCGAGTTGGTCGCGGCAAGCGCGATGGACAGCGGCGCGAGGTCGGGATCGAGCCTCGGATGGTTCGAGATCAACGATCGTTCGGAGGCCAGCGACCGGCGGGTGAGCACACGCTCCATCCGGAGCGCGTGCGACGGGACGGGATCGCGCCCGGCGGCCGAACGCAGCACCACGTCATCACCGGAGACGTCGAACGCGCGCACGGCGCTCGCGTCGAGCCACCCGGCGACGTCGTCGGCGATCTGGGTCCACAGTGCGTCGACTTCCTTGATCCGGAGGATCCGGAACGATGCATGTGCGGCCTGGCGCTGGTAGTCGAGCTCGCGGTCGAACGCGTCGAACCCGCGCGGCGTCCATGCGTACATACCTGGTGTATCGACAGCAGGCGACGGGGGCTGTAGATCAGGCGACGGTGGCGGAGCGGATCGCGTCGATCAGCTCGTCGAGCCCGACGCCCTTCTTGAGGCAGTTGGCCGCGCCGGCGTTCAGGGCGGCGTCGATCATCTGCGGCTCGTCGTAGGCGGAGAGGACGACCACCGGCATCGCCCAGTCGGCGGCGGCGATCTGCTCGGTCGCCTCGATCCCGTCGACGTTCGGCATCCGCATGTCCATGACGACGACGTCCGGCAGCATCTTCTCGGCCACGGAGACCGCCTCGGCGCCGTCCGAGGCCTCGCCGACGACGGTCATCCCGGCCTCCTCGAGCGCGTCGCGGAGCACCCCGCGCAGGAGGGCGTTGTCCTCGGCGATCAGGATGCGGATGCCGTTCGCCTCCATTCCGCCGAAGAGTACCCGCCCCGGGTCAACTTGTGTGCGTCCGGTCTAGAGGTAGAGCGAATCGGTCGCGGCCTCTGCTCGGGCGGCGGCCTCGGCCGGTTCGGCCCCCTGCGCTCGGGCGAGCACGTAGGCCGCGGCGAACGAGTCGCCCGCGCCCGTCGGATCGGCGTACGTCCCCGCGCCGGTGCCGGCCACCCGCACGAGCCCGGCGGCCGTCACCGTGACGACGCCGTCGCCGCCCATCGTCACGCACACCTCGGGCGCGCCGAGGCCGAGCAGGGCGTCGGCGTCGAGCCGCTCGCCGGCCGCGGCGACCGCTTCGCGCTGGTTCAGCTTCAGGATCGCGACCCCGGCGATCGACTCGGGTGGGAACGGGCCCAACCGCACCGGCCCCGGCTCCGCGCCCCGTGCCGGCCCCTGGCCGTCGAGGCACAGCCGGTGCCCGGCGGCGGCGAGCGCGGCGATCGTCTCGGGCGGGAAGTCCGAGCCGCCCTGCGAGCCCAGGTGGAGCCACGCGCAGCCCGCCACCGCCGGCAGCACGTAGGCCTGCACATCGCCGGCCGAGAACGGCAGCCCGAACCGCGCCAGCACCTGGCGGGTGCCGTCGCGGTGGTCGAGGCGCGAGTCGTAGGCCGGCCCGCCCGGGATGACGACGGCGCCGCCCGGGTCGGCCCCGCGCGTGACGACCACGTACTCCGCCCCGGCGGCCTCGAGCGCGCGCCGGGCGTAGAGCGGCGAGCCGCCGAGCCGCCGGCTCTCGCCGCCGTCGGCGCCGACCACCGTGTCGATCACCGTATGGCCAACGAGACCGATCCTCACGGCGTGGGCGCGGCCGCCACCGGCAGCTCGAGCCGGACGGCAGACCACTCGCCGGGGCTGCGGTCGAGGGTGATGGCCGCGCCGATCTGGGTCGCCCGCTCCTGCATCATGCGGATGCCGATCCCCCCGACCGGTGTCGCCGGCAGCGTGCCTCCGGCGTCCTGGACGGCCAGCGAGATGACTCCCTCGCCGTGCTCGAGACTGATCGACACCGGCGGGCGGCCGTGCCGCGCGGCGTTGATGGCCGCCTCGCGGGCGATCTGGAAGATGGCCGTGTCGCGCTCGACGTCGCCCTGCCAGCCGGACGCCGGCCGGATGAAGCTGGCGTCGACGCCGTACTCCTCGTGCACCGTCTCGGCCAGCGATCCGAGCGCCTGGATCAGGCCGAGCTGCTCCATCACCACCGGGTGCAGGCGGGCGACCGTGCGGCGGAGGTCGTCGGCGGCATCCGACGCCACGTCCTCCAGGCGGGCGAGCACCTCGGTGGCCCGGTCGACGTCGCCGGTGCGGATCGCGTCGGCGATCACGTCGCACATCAGCCGCACGGCGGTCATCGTCTGCTGCGGCCCGTCGTGCAGGCGCAGCGCCAGCGCCGCCCGCTCGTCGTCGAGGGTGCGCAGCATCGTGTCGAAGAGCTCGCTCTGCTCGCGGTTTCGCTCCGCCAGCGCGTGCGTCGTGCGCAGGGCCCGGTCGATCGCGAACCAGGCCACGGCGACGGCCGACAGCATGAGGGCGCCGTGCAGCCAGGTGGACGCCGTGAGGACGACCAGGGCCACGACCACCGCGGCCGCGGCGGCAGCGGCTCCCGCCGTGAGGAGGCGCTCAGTCGATGAACTCATAGCGGAGCGCGAGCGCCACCGCCTGAGTGCGCGTGTCGGCTTCCAGCTTGGTCATCGCGTTGCGGACGTGCGTGCGCACCGTCTCGGGGCTGATGAACAGCCGCTGGGCTATCTCCGGGTTGGAGTAGCCGTTCGCCAGCAGTCCAAGGATCTCGCGCTCGCGGCCCGACAGGGCAGGCAGGCGCTCGGTCGCCTTCGGGGCCACCAGCTCCGAGGCGAGGGTCGGGTCGACGTAGGCGCCGCCCTCCGCCACCCGCTTCACCGCGCGCACGATGTCGTCTGGCGGCGCATCCTTGAGCACGTACCCGCGGGCGCCGCAATCCAGTCCCTCGGCCAGGAGCCCGCGCTCGCCGTGGGCCGTGTAGAGGATCACCGCGATGTCGGGGTGGGCGGCGATGATCTTGCGGGTCGCCTCGAAGCCGTCCATGCCGTCCATGCGGACATCCATGACGATCACATCGGGACGGCGCTTGTCCGCCATCTCGATGGCGCCGTCGCCGGAGCCGCTCTCGCCGATCACGGAGATCTCCCGGTCGCGCGTGAGGATCATCTTGACCCCCTCACGGACGGCGGCGTGGTCGTCCACGACGAGGCAGCGCACCTGGCTGCGATCGGCGGACGGCCCGTTGCCGGTGTCGCTAGCGCCCATGACCCGGGGAATCATTGCACTTCCGGGCGAAAAAAGGAAACTTCGCCCGGCAATACAATGGCCGCATGTCGACCGCGCGGCGCACGGCGCTGGTCTCGCTCGTCGCAGCCGTCGTCCTCGTGGTGGTGAAGGCAGCGGTCGGGTTCGCCAGCGGCAGCCTCGGGGTGCTCGCCGAGGCCGCCCATTCCGGCATCGACGCCGTCGCCGCCGTGCTCACGCTCTACGCCGTCGGCGTGGCCGAGCGGCCGCCCGACCAGGAGCACCCGTACGGCCACGGCAAGGCCCAGCACCTGGCCGCCCTGGCCGAGGCTGCCTTCCTCGCCGGCGCCGCCGTCTGGATCGCCGTCCAGGCCGTGGTGCGGCTCAGCTCGGGCACCTCGCCGGTCGACGCCCGGCCGTACGTCTTCGCGGTGATGGCCTTCGTGCTCGTCATCGACGCCACCCGGGCGACGCTGTCTCTGCGGCAGGGGCGGCGGGAGCGAAACGCCGCGCTGATCGCGAACGCGTGGCACTTCGGCAGCGATTTCATCGGCACGCTGGCGGTGCTGGCCGGCCTCGGCCTGGCGGCGCTCGGCGTGCCCGGCGGCGACTCGGTCGCGGCCATATTCGTGGCGGCCATCGTGCTCGTCGCCGCCATCCGGCTGGCGGCCGGCAATGTCGACGTCCTCATGGACCGGGCGCCGTCGGGCCAGGCCGGCGTCATCGAGCGGGCGGTGCGCAGCGTGGCCGGCGTGGCCGACGTGCGCTCCGTCCGGGTGCGCGAGGCGGGCGGCGAGAGCTTCGCCGATGTCGTCATCGGCGTCTCCCGGCTCGAGGGCCTCGAGCAGATGCACGACACGTCCGACCGGGTCGAGCAGGCCGTCCGCGAGTCGCTCGGCCGCGCCCAGGTGCAGGTGCACGTCGAGCCGGCGGCGCTGGCCGAGGAACGGCCCAACGAGCGGGTGGCTGCTGCGGCGCTGCGCGTGCCGGGCGTCGTCGAGGCGCACAACATCACCGTGCTCGAGGACGCCGTCGGGCGCGCCGTCACGCTGCACGTACGGCTGCCCGAGGACGCCACCTTGCGCCAGGCCGCCGCCGCCATCGAGCGGCTCAAGCGCGAGATCCTGGCCGAGGTCGGGATCGCCCGCGTCTACGCCCACGTCGAGCCGTCGGCCCCCGACGCGCAGCCCGCCCGCGACGTGAGCGACACCGAGCCCGACCTGCGTGACCGTGCCGCCGTCGCGGTGGCGTCCGTCGCCGGGACGACGGGCGAGGTCGTCGTCTACCGCCAGGGCCGGCGGCTGCTCGTGGTCACGTCGCTCACGGCCGACCCGAGCCTCACGGTGCGCGACGGCCACGCGCTGGCGAGCCGCGTCGAGGACGCGGTGCGCGACGAGCTCGACGCGGTCGACGACGTGATCGTCGAAGTTCGGTAGACCGGTCGTCGGTCGCGGAGGCGAGACCGCGTCTTGCCGGAGCGCCCCACCAGCGATCCGCCGTGGGCCTGAAGGAGGGGCCCGTGGGGGAACCATGAGTTCCCCCACGTTCAAAGGTGCCGGGGCCCCATGGCAGGTGGGGTGGGGCCCCGGCGAATCGCGCCCGAAGGCGCGAATCTTGCTATCCGCTCTGCGCCCCCAGGGTGACGGGGACGGTCATCCGCGTCCCCTTGCGGATGATCACCAGGCTGACGTGGGCGCCGGGCTTCATGCCGGCGACCGCCTGGGCCAGGTCGGAGAAGTGCACGATCTTGTGGCTGTTGATCGACACGATCACGTCGCCGCCGACGGTCAGCGTGCGGCCGTCGATCGTCGCCGTGGCGGAGCCGCCGCGCAGGCCGGCATGTGCCGCGGGCGACCCCGGCCGCACCTTGCCGACGAGGACGCCGGTCGACACGGGCAGGTTCAGCACATGGGCGAGCGATGCCGTCACCTGCGTGCCCTCGATGCCGAGGTAGGTGTGCACCGCGCGGCCGCTCTTCAGGATCTGGCGGGCGACGTTCCGGGCGGTGTCGATTGGCACCGCGAATCCGATGCCGATGTTGCCGCTCGTCGGGTTGTTCGTCCCCGTCAGGATCTGGTTCGTGATGCCGACCACCCGGCCGTACCGGTCGATCAGCGGTCCGCCGGAGTTGCCGTGGTTGATGGCGGCGTCGGTCTGCAGCGCGCCGTTGATCGGCCGGTTGGGATCGAGCGAGCTGATCGTCCGGTTGACGGCGGAGATGATCCCCGACGTGATCGTGCGCTCCTCGCCCAGGGGGTTTCCGATGGCCACCACCGAGTCGCCAACGTGGACGTCCTTGGCGGTCCCCAGCGGCAGCGGGTCGAGGGCCTGGGAGGGCACGTTCTGGGGCGCAAGCACCGCGATGTCAGTGGCCCGGTCGATGCCCAGCACACGCGCTTTGTAGGTGGTGTCCAGCCCGGTCGAGCTTGCGAATCCGACCCGCACCGAGCCTGCGCCGACGACCACGTGCGCGTTGGTCAGGATGTGGCCCTGGCGGTCGATCACGAACCCCGAGCCGAGCGCCTGCTGGCGCCGGGTCTGGGGCAGCCCGAAGATGTTGGTGGTGTGGATGATGGAGGTGGCGCTGACAACGACCACGCCGGGCGCGTCGCGACGGTAGATCTTGGCCGGCGTCAGGCCGGCCGTCGGCGTGCCGACCGAGGACGCCGGCAGCGTCGCGGAGTGAGCCTGCACCTGGCGCACCACGTGCACCAGCGTGGTCGTCGAGCCGTTGTCGGTGGCCGCCACCAGCACGCCCCCGGTTACACCGGCCGCCACCAGCAGCGCCGCCTGCCGAAGCCATACCTTCACGGATCGAGTTGTACGGCGGGCAGATTGATGGCCGGTTGACAGGTTGGGCCTGGAGGTCGTCCCCAAATGCACCCTGCTGCGGCCGGTCTGCGGGCACGCTGGCCGCGTCCCACGCGGCGTGCGCTGCTCAATGTGGCCACCGGCCACGCCTCCGCTCCGCTCGCCGCTCATCCTTGCCAGCGCGCCCGCATCCTGCGCCTCGCAACGACGTCACGTAGGAACGACCTCCTGTGACCGGTATCGTCATGCGGGTGCTGGTGCGGCTGATCGCCAACCCCCTCGCAAGCGGCGTCTCCGAGCAGGTGTTGGACGCGGTGGTGGCTCGGCTGACCGCGGTCTGCCAGCTGGAGTTGCAGCGCACCGCCGGGGTCGGCCATGCCGCCCAGCTGGCGGGCGAGCCGGGGGCGGACGTGGTTGTCGCGCTGGGCGGCGACGGCACCGCCAACGAGGTGGCAAACGGCGTCCGTGAGGACGTCCGGCTGGGCGTGCTGCCGGCCGGCGCATCGTCGGTGTTCGCCCGCCAGCTGGGCTTCTCGACCGACACCGTGCAGGCCGCCGGCCAGCTCGCGCGGGCGCTGGCGGCCGGCAGCACGCGCCGGGTCGGGCTGGGCCGGCTGGACGGCCGCCGGTTCACCTTCGCCGCGTCGGTCGGGTTCGACGCCGCCGCCACCCGCGACATCGACCGGGCCCGCCACGACCGGCCCGACCAGCGCCGCCCGGGCGACCTGAAGGTGGTCGCCGCCGGTGTCCGCGAGTTGGCCGGCGAGCGGTTCCGGCTGCGCGAGCGGATGACGGTGCGGGCGGACGGCGGCCGGCCTCTGCGGGTGTCCTACCTGATCATCGCCAACCAGCACCCGTACACCTACTTCGGCCGGCTGGCGGTGCAGGCCACGCCGCGGGCCAGTTTCGACACGGGATTGGACGCGGTGGCGGTCGGCGAGCTGCGGCCCCACGATCTGTGGCGGCTGGCGGTGTACGCGCTGGTATGGCCGCGACACGCCTCCGGCGCCTCTCACCGGATCGCCTATCTGCACGACCTGTCCCGGCTCGAGGTGGACTGCGACCTGCCGATGGCGGTGCAGCTTGACGGCGAGTACGTCGGCGAGCTGGAGCGGATCCGGATCGACTATGAGCCGGCCGCGGTCGAGGTCTTCCTGCCGGCGGACGGAGGAGCGCGAGCCGGGCGCCGCCGCCGCCGCCCACTATCATTTCGCCCGCCATGCACCTCCTGATCGCCATCGGCCAGGGCCTCGGCCTGGCGGCCGCCGCCGGCCTGCTGGCCAGCGCCCCGCTGGCGCTCGCCGCCACCGCCGCCAACCTCGGCTGGCTGGACGGGCCGCTGTCCTTTGCCGGCCGGCCATGGCTGGTGGCGGTGACCTGGGCGGCGGTGGTGGTCGAGCTGGCCGTGGACGCCGCCTGGCCGGGCGCACAGGCAGGGGCGCGGTTGGCTCGGCGGGTGGCAGCCGGCGGGCTGGCCTTCGAGCTGGGAGCAGGCCACAAGGTGCCCTACGCCGGCCTCGCCATCGGCGCGCTGGTCGCGGCTGGAGCCGGCCTGGCCATGCGCCGCATCCGCTCGGGCGCGGTCAAGTCCGGCGGGGACCTGCGCGGCACCGCGCTGGTCGAGGATGTGGCTGGAGTGGGCGCGGCCGCACTGGCCGTGGTGCCGTTCGCCGGCTACCTGCTGGCCGTCGCGGCGGGCGGACTGTGGGCTCGCGTGCGCCGCCGCGAAGGCCAGAAGTACGAGGGCCTGCGAGTGCTCAGGTAGCCGCCCCGCCGCCCGTGCCCAAGAAGCTGATCATGGCGGTGGTGGATGGGCTCGGCCCTGCCCTGCTCGACTCCACCATCGCCGCCGGGATGGCGCCCACCATCGACTGGCTGGCGGGCGAGGGATCGCGCACCGACGGCTGCGTGTCCACCTTCCCGTCGCTCACCCCGGTGTGCCTGTCGGCCCTGGTCACCGGCCGCCATCCCGCCGGCTCGCTGATCCCCAGCATGACCTGGTATCACCGCGGCCAGGGCCGGTTCGTGGAGTACGGCTCGTCGATCGCCGCCACCCTGGCCGAGGGCACCCGGCAGATGGTCGACGACGTGCTGGTCAACCTCAACCTGCTCCACCTCTCGCCACGGGTGAAGACGGTGTTCGAGGCCCTGGACGACGCCGGGCTGGAGACGGCGGCCATCAACACCTACGTCATCCGCGGCCGCACGCGGCACCCGATCACGCGCCCGGCGGCCCGCCGGGTGGCGCGGTCGATCGGCATCGTCGACGCCGTGTACGGCCCCAAACGGTACTTCCTGGGCGATCTCTTCTTCTCCGACCGCACCGGCGCTCCGCTCAACCTGGGCGGCGGCGGGATCGACCGTCACGGCGGGCACGTGGCCCGCTGGCTGGTCACCCGGGACGGCTTCGACTTCCTGTTCTTCTACCTGTACGAGACCGACGCCGCCCAGCATCGCGGCGGCGATGCGCAGCGGGCGGTGGCCGGCGCCGACAGGGGCCTGGAGTTGCTGGTGGAGGCGGCAGGCGGCCGCCAGAGGTTCCTCGACCGTTACGCCGTCATCGTGGTGGCCGATCACTCCCAGAGCCGGGTCACCGATCCGGCCGACGCCTCGGCGCCTTTCGAGGGCTACCGGCTCTTCCGCGGCAGCCGCCGCTCGAACCCGGCCGACTGCCAGCTGGCGGTGGCCGCCTCCAACCGGGCCGCCATGATCTACCGGCTGTCGGAGTCGAGCCCGGACGTCCCCCGGGTGGCCGAGCTGGCGCTGGAGTCGGACGCTTCCGACGTGGCCTGTTACCGCGACAACGGCTGGTACGTGGCCCTGCGCGGCGGGGGTGTGCTGCGCTTCCGGCGCGGGCCGGGTGTGACCGACCGGCGCGCCAATGCGTTCATGGTGGAGGGCGACCGCGATCTGCTGCCCGACGAGCTCTACCCCAACGCGCTGGAGCGGGTGGAGGGCATCCTGGACTGCCCGGAGGCCGGCGACGTGGTGGTGTCGGCGGCGCCCGGGTACGAGTTCGTCGACTCGGGCGGGGTGCACCACGCGGGCGGCGGCAGCCACGGGTCGCTGCGCGCCGAGGACTCCCTGGTGCCGCTGATCCTGGCCGGTTTCGAGGGCGGCCGGCCGCAGCTTCCGGAGCAGCCGTCGATCACCGATCTGACCCCGCTTACGTGCCGTCACTTTGGTCTGAGATAGGCTCTTCGCAATGGAAGATGCCCGCGCCGACGCCGCGCCGATCGGCGTGAAGGAGCACTACCGACGCCTGGGCGTGGGTCTGCGCAGGCCCCACAACTGGTTTGAAGCCTTCCGTTTCTGCGTGGTTGGGGCGTCGGGTTACGTGGTCAACCTGGCGGTCTTCTACCTGCTGGACAGGCGCATGCCGTACCTGCTGGGGTTCACCGTCGCGTTCGTGGTGGCGGCCACCTCGAACTTCTTCTGGAACCGTCTGTGGACGTTCCGCGTCCATCACGGTGTGCCGCACCTTCAGTACGCCCGCTTCCTGTCGGTGAGTGCGCTGGCCCTGGCCATCGACCTGGGCGTGCTGTCCGCGCTGGTCGAGGGCGCGGGCATGGGCCATGTGCCGGCGGCGGCGGTGGCCATCCTGATCGCCACTCCCGTGAGCTTCGTTGGCAACAAGTTCTGGAGCTTTCGCTAGGGCGTTCGTGCTCGCGGTGGCGGTGCTGTGGGTGGCGCCGTCCGTTGCCATGGCCGGGCAGCCGCCCAAGCCCTCCTACACCCCGGCCCAGGCGATCGCCGTCATGTCGTCCGACCCGGCGGTTGGGGCGATCCGGGCCAGCCATCCGCGGTCGTTCTTCGAGGCCAGCTTCGTGGCGGCCGACCGCACCTGGCGGGTGCGGCTGGTGGGCGGCCCCAAGGGCCATCCGGTGCTCGCCTCGTTCGCGATCGTGGACGGGTTGGGCACGGTGCTCACCCGCTCGATCACCGGCAGCCCCGGCCCGCCGCATCTGACAGCAGGCAAGGCGGCCGCGATCGCGGCCGCCCAGCCGCGCATCCGGGACTGGCTGGCGCAGTACAGGCATGCCGTCCGGCAGACCTCGCTGGGCGACAACAGGGTGTGGACGGTGACCTGGACGGTCGGCACCGACCAGGTCGCCGAGGTGCACGTCCCGGACACCACGGGCAGGCCGTCCGACGTGTGGACCGGCCCCCAGGTGGGCTGGATGATGACCCGCGGGCTGAAGGACGCCTACGGGCGCAAGGTGGTCGACCCGTGGGTGCTGGGAGCGATGTGCCTGATCTTTCTGGGCGGGCTGGTCGACTGGCGGCGGCTGCGCTCGCTGCGCACGCTGGACATGCTGATGCTGCTGTCGTTCGTGTGCTCGCTGATCTTCTTCGACCGCGGCCAGGTGTTCGTTTCCACGCCGCTTCAGTACCCGCCGATGCTGTACCTGGCGGCCCGCATGATCATGATCAGCCGCTCCCGCGCACCCCGCCGGATCGAGGTCGGCGAGCGGCACATGCTGGTGCTGGTGGGCCTGGTGTTCGCGCTGATGGGCTTCCGGCTGGGCCTCAACAACCAGGACTCGAACGTCATCGACGTCGGCTACGCCGGCGTGGTGGGCGCCTCCCGGATCCTGCACGGGCAGGTGCCCTACGGCCACTTCCCGCAGCCGCAGGGGACTCCCTGCGGTGGCGATTATGCCAACGGCGACCCGGTCGGGTACGTGCAGCCCGACGGCCGCTGCGAGTCTCCGATCGGCAACGGCGACACCTACGGGCCGACCGTGTACCTGGCCTACGTGCCGGCCGTCGCCGCGATCGGCTGGAGTGGCCGCTGGGATTCGCTGCCGGCGGCGCACGTGGCGGCGTCAGCCTTCGACATCCTGGCCGTGGTGGGGCTGTTCGTGGCCGGCTGGCGGCTGCGTTCGGCCCGCATCGGCGTGCTGATGGCATTCGCCTGGGCCGCCAACCCGTTCACCGCCTACACCCTCAACATGAACGCCAACGACGGCCTGGTGGGCGCCGCCGTGGCCTGGACGCTGGCGGCGCTCTCGATCCCGGCCGTGCGCGGTGCGCTGCTGGCCGTGGCCGGGTTCACCAAGCTGGCCCCCCTGGCCATGCTGCCGGTGTTCGCGGGCCTGCGCAGCCGGTGGGCGACACTGCTCGGCTTCGCCGTGGCGAGCGGGCTGCTGCTGGTCATGCTGGCCTTCGAGCGGCGCGGGTTCGTGCTCTTCTGGGACCGAACGCTGGCCTATCAGGCGGACCGCATCACGCCCATGTCGATCTGGACGCTGCCCGACTACCACCCCGGCTGGCCGCATCTGGAGGGCATCCAGAAGATGGCCCAGATCCTGGTCGGGATCGGCATCGGCCTGCTGGCCTTCCTGC
>DASUHM010000047.1 GCA_036273515.1 Gaiellales bacterium | reverse complement strand
CGCCGCGACGAGGTACCCGCTATGCACCAGGAGGGGTCGGACCCCGCCTGGTGCGTCCGGCGCCCTACCGGGGTCAGACCCCGACCGGAACTGCAACGGACGAGCAACGGCCGCCGTTCGGGGTCTGACCCCGGGTGTCGGCGTGCATAACCGGTGCCTGGCACCCGTTATGCACCAGAAGGGGTCTGACCCCGCTTGGTGCGCCAGGCGGCCAGCGCGCCCTCGGCGCGCGGCAGAAGCCGGGCCACCGCCGCGCCGATCGCGGCGCCCAGCGCGGCGCCGGCCAGCACGTCGCTCGGGAAGTGCACGCCCAGGTAGACGCGCGAGAGGGCGATGGCGCAGGCCAGGGCGAGCAGCCACCAGCGCGCCCGCGGCACGATCGAGCCGAGGAGGACGGCGCCGGCGAACGCGTTCATCGCGTGCCCGCTCGGCATCGACGGGTCGTGCGGCAGGGCGATCGAGGGGTGGACGCTCGGGTCGCCGACGAACGGCCGGGCGCGGCCGACGGCGTCCTTGAGGATGGCATCGAGGCGGGACGCCACGATGATCATGGCCACCATGGCGACGAGCACCAGCGGCCGCCGCTGTCGGAACGCGACGACCAGCGCGATCACGATCCAGATGGTGCCGCCGGCGCCGGCATAGGTGAGCCCCTTCATGGCCGGCGTGACCACCGGCCAGTGCAGGCTCGAGAGCCACTCCACCGCCCGCCGGTCGAGCTCCTCCATCGAGAGCGAATCTACCGCAGCGCGCTGCGCAGGGCCGCGCGGGCGGCGTGGTAACCACACATCCCGTGGACACCGCCGCCGGGCGGGGTCGACGAAGAGCACAGGAAGACGCGCGGGTTCGGCGTCGTGTACGGCGTGATCCGCAGCGTCGGCCGCGCCACCACCTGGCGCAGGTCGGCGGCTCCGCCGTTGATGTCGCCGCCGACGTAGTTCGGGTTCTCCGCCTCGAGGTCGGCGGGGCCGCGGGCGACCCGCTCGAGCACGACGTCGCCGAACCCGGGCGCGAACCGCTCGATCTGGCGCTCGATCGCGGCCGTCATATCGACCGGCGAGCCGTTGGGTACGTGGCAGTAGGCCCACAGCGTGTGCTTCCCGGCCGGCGCCCGGCCGGGGTCGACGAGGCTCTGCTGGCCGACGAGGACGAACGGCCGCTCCGGGTGGCGGCCGGCGACGGTCGCGGCCTCGGCGGCGGCGATCTCGCCCAGCGTGCCGCCGACGTGCACCGTCCCGGCCCGCCGGGGGGCCGCGGCCGTCCAGGGCACGGGCTCGGAGAGCGCGTAGTCGAGCTTGAAGATGCCCGAGCCGTAGCGGAACCGGCGCAGCGACGCCGCGTAGCGGCCCGGCAGCGCGTCGCCGCAGATCGCGACGAGCTGGCGCGGCGTCACGTCGAAGAGGAGCGCCCGCGCCTCGGGCAGGTCGCTCAGCGAGCGCACCTCGAACCCGGTGCGGATCTCGCCGCCGAGCGAGCGCAGATGGGCGGCCATCGCGTCCGCGATGGACTGCGAGCCGCCGCGGGCGACCGGCCAGCCGGCGGCGTGGCCGAGCGTCAGCAGCACGAGCCCGAACGCCGCGGTGGGCGGACGGCTCAGCGGCCGCATCGAGTGCGCCCCCATCCCGGCGATGATCGCGCGGGCGGCATCGGTGCGGAACTTCGACTTCGCGAGGCCCGCCGCGCCGCGGACGCCGGCCAGGAGGAACCGGGCCGCCATCACGGGATGGCGGGGCGGCCGGGGCGCGCCGAGCACCGTCGAGGCGAGCTCGTCCCAGCCGTCCGCGAACGGCCGCATCAGCGCCGTGTAGGCCGGCCCGTCGGGCCCGAGGGCGGCCGCGGTCTCGTCGATGGACCGGTAGACGGCGGCGGCCCGGCCACCGTCGAGCGGGTGGGCGCACTGCACCTCCGGCTCGAGCAGCTCGAGCCCGTGGCCTGCCAGCGGCAGCGCGCGTAGGAACGGCGAGCCGACGGCGAGCGGGTGGATGGCCGAGCAGACGTCGTGCCGGTAGCCGGGCAGCGTCAGCTCGGCCGTCCGCGCCCCGCCGCCGACCGTCTCGGCCCGCTCGCAGACGAGCACCGAGCGGCCGGCGCGGGCCAGCTCGATCGCGGCCGCGAGGCCGTTCGGCCCCGCGCCGACGACGACGGCGTCGGGCAACCCCTCAGCCGCCCCGGCGGAAGGGCCGCGCGAACAGGCGGATGGGGGCACCGGTCATGGAGATGCCCGGAGCGTATCCCCGCGTTGAGCACGCCCGCACCCGCGCCGCCGCGGGCGATATCGACAGGCCGGCCGCGCTCGTAGTCAAGGCACTCGATCTTCGCCGACGTCGGCGGCCACGACGACGAGCCCCGGCCCGGCGTCTGGCAGCTGGTCGAGTGGTGATAGGTTGAGGCGAGCTCCAGTCCAGCGCGCGGCGTAGGAGGTTTTCGATGGCTGTCGAGACGCGACCCACGACGAGGCAGGGGGCGGAGACGGTGTTCGTCGACCGCTTCTGCGACGGCATCATCGGCCCGTCGAGCGAGATGCTCGGGCCGGTGCGCGACGGCGGCCACATCGTCGCCAACACGGCGCCGGGCTGCTGGGGGCCGATGATCACCCCGGCGATCAAGGGCGGCCACGAGGTAACGCTCCCGGTGGCCGTCGAGGGCGCCGAGGTGGGCGACGCCGTGGCGATCCACATCCGCGACATCTCCGTGACCTCGATCGCGACCTCATCGGGCAACGACCGCATGATCGAGGGCCGGTTCAACGGCGACCCGTTCTGCGCCAAGGTGTGCGCCAAGTGCGGCGCCGAGGACGAGGCGACCGTCGTCGAGGGCATCGGCCCCGACAGCGTCCGCTGCGCCAACTGCGGCGAGCCGGCATCGCCGTTCGCGTTCACGAACGGCTACACGATCGCGTTCGACGAGGAGTGGCGCGTCGGCGTCACGGTCGGCAAGGACCAGGCCGAGGCGTTCGCGAACGACGCCCACACGGCCGGCGCGATCCCTGCGAACTCCGTCCAGAACCCGATCCTGCTCTTCGCGCCGCACGACCTCGTCGGCGTCGCCACCCGGCTGCGGCCGTTCATGGGCCAGATCGGAACGACGCCTGCCGTCGACCTGCCGGACTCCCACAACGCCGGCGACTTCGGGGCGTTCCTGCTCGGCGCGCCCCACTCCCGGGCGGTCACGCCGGAGCAGCTCGAGAGCCGCACGGACGGCCACCTCGACATCGACTCCGCCCGCGCGGGCGCGATCCTGATCGCCCCGGTCAAGGTCGCGGGCGCGGGGATCTACCTCGGCGATATGCACGCGATGCAGGGCGACGGCGAGATCGCCGGCCACACGACGGACGTCTCCGGGACGGTCACGCTCCAGGTGCACGTGCTCAAGGGGCTTGGGATCGACGGGCCGATCCTGCTGCCCGTGGCGTCGGACCTGCCGTTCCTGGCCCGGCCGCTCTCGCCGACCGAGCGGGCGCGGGCGACCGAGATCGCGCAGCGACACGGCCTGACCGAGATCGAGGAGTCGCTGCCCATCTCCGTGATCGGCAGCGGTCCCGACCTGAACAGCGCCGTCGACAACGGCCTCGCGCGCGCCGCCGACCTGCTCGAGATGAGCGTGCCGGAGGTGAAGAACCGGGCCACGATCACGGGGGCGATCGAGATCGGCCGGGCGCCGGGCGTCGTCCAGGTGACGTTCCTGGCGCCGGCGAAGGCGCTCGCCCGCCGCGGCCTGGACGAGCTCGTCCGCACCCACTATGGGATGGAGGCCTAGCCGCCGGACACCGGCACGAGCACGTCGAGCTCCTCGCCGTCGGCCACCGGCCGGGTGCGCGCGACGAACGCCCCACCCGAGACGACGGCCAGGCCGCGCAGTTCGGGCGGGTCGAAGCCCGCGTCGCGCGCGAGCGCGGCGACGAGGTCGTCCACGGTCGCGCCCTGCTCGAGGGCGACGCTGCGGCGCGCGCCCAGCCGCTGCGCCATCGTCCCCGACAGCCGCACGTGCACCTCCGGCATGCGGTCCAGCGTACCGGAACGGGGGTCGGGGTATCGTCCGGGAAAGTCGTACGGGAGGAGATCGGACATGGCCGAATCGCGAGCGAGCGCCGTGTGGGAGGGCGATCTGATGGGCGGCAAGGGGGCGGTGAGCGTCGCCAGCGGCGCGTTCCCCGAGCAGGCCATGACGTGGAAGGCGCGCACGGAGCGGCCCGACCCGAAGACGAGCCCCGAGGAGCTGATCGCGGCGGCGCACGCCGCCTGCTACGCGATGGCGTTCTCGCACACGCTGGCCCAGGCGGGCCACACCCCCGAGCGGCTCGCCGTCGACGCCACCTGCACGTTCGGCCCGGTCGAGGGCGGGTTTGCGATCACTCGCATCGACCTCACGGCGCGCGGCCGCGTCCCCGGTATCGATCAAACCGAGTTCGAGCGCCTGGCGGGAGACGGTGAGCGCGGCTGCCCTGTCTCGAACGCCCTGCGCGGTAACGTCGAGATCGGCCTCGCTGTAACGCTCGAGGGCTAGCCGAGACCGTATGAGCGAACCCATGAAAGGACTTCTGAGCATGTTCCTGCGCAAGCCAAGCGCGATCCCCGAGGCGGCCGACGCGCTGCCCGGCCGCGACGAGCCCGCCTTCGCCGTGCCCGCGCGGCACGAGATCCTCGACGCGCCGCTGCTCCCTCCCTACCCGGAGGGGATCGAGTACTTCTACGTCGGGATGGGCTGCTTCTGGGGCGCCGAGCGCATCTTCTGGCAGACCCCGGGCGTGTACTCGACCGCGGTCGGCTACGCCGGCGGCTCCACCCCCAATCCGACCTACCGCGAGGTCTGCACGGGCATGACCGGACACACCGAGGCCGTGCTGGTCGCCTACGCCCCGGAGAAGATCTCGACCGAGCAGGTCATGCGCCTGTTCTGGGAGGGTCACGACCCGACCCAGGGCATGCGCCAGGGCAACGACCACGGCAGCCAGTACCGCTCCGCGATCTACTGGCGCACGCCGGAGCAGCGCGACGCCGCGCTCGCGACCCGCGACGCTTACGCCGAGGCTCTGCGCTCGCACCACCGCGGCGAGATCACGACCGAGATCGCCGAGGCGGGGACGTTCTACCCGGCCGAGGACTACCACCAGCAGTACCTGCACAAGAACCCGGGCGGCTACTGCGGCATCGGCGGGACGGGCGTGTCCTGCCCGATCGGCGTCGGGGTCAGCGCCTCCTAGCGAGACGCCGGTGCCTGGCACCCCGCGGGGTGCCAGGCCCCCCATCTCACGCTCGGTCGGCTGCGGTCAGCGAGGCGGACCGCACCTCGAACGACACGGCGCGCGAAGCACGGACGTTGCCGATGGCGCCACGTGCTGATCGGCCTCACGCGACGAGCCCCATCGGTGGTCAACTGGCTCCTGGCGTTCCTGCCAGGTATCGGCATCGCGGTCGGGGCGACATCTATCACGGCATTCGTCGTGAACGCAGTCAACGCGTGCACCTGCAACATCTTCCATTGGGGATACCCCGCGTTCATTTTCGGAGTCGCATGCGGAGTGGTTGGCGGGTTCAGCGCGAAGCGCAATCGCTTGTTGGGAAGTGACATGGATGGCAGACTGCTGCAATCTCCTGGATCCGGCGAAAACGTTTACGCGCGCGAGGAGGAGCTCCTCAAAGCTGTCGGAAGCCGACGCGGTACTGAGATCCAACTCGACGTGGTCGGTTGGTTCTTGGTAGCCGGGCTTATCTATCTAACGCCGACAGCCGCCGCGGTCTTCATTCACGATGATCGACACCTCACTCCGAAGGTCTCCCCGACCTACGAGGCGCTGATCGTCCTTGTGGCTGCGATACTCATCGCCGGGCGTTCGATCCGCCGCAAGTGGGCGTGGCGGCCGAGTACCCGTGGCCCCTCTCAGACGCTGGCGGCGGCCCGACAGTAAGGCGGCGCAAGCTCGTCGGCTGCCTCCTGGGTCGTGACATCGGCTCGCAAACGCCGTAGGCAGACGGTGCGCACGTCGGCCGGCCCGAGAACCTGCCGCGTCCCCCGGTTACCCGCCATAGAGGTCGATGCCGTGCGGCTCCTGGATGACGTTGCCGCCGTCGACCACGAAGGTCTGGCCGGTCACGTAGGCGGCCTCATCGGAGGCCAGGAAGACGGCCACTGACGCCGCCTCGGCGGCCGTGCCGGCGCGGCCGATCGGCGTGCTGCGCGCGGCCACCAGCTCGTCGTCGAGCGACGAGGCGGTGTCGATCCAGCCGGGCGCGACGGAATTCGCGGTGACGCCGCTACGGCCGTAGTCGAGCGCGATCGAGCGCATCACGCCGTCCATCGCTCCCTTCGACGCCCCGTACCCGGACTGGCGCGGCGCCATCACGAACGGCCCGGTGACCGACGAGATCATGACGACGCGCCCGTAGCCGCGCCGGGCCATCCCCGGCAGCGCCGCCTGGGTGGTGTAGACGGCGGTCATCAGGTTCACGTCGAGCTCGCGCCGCCATTCGGCCTCGGTCAGGTCGGCGAAGGCGGCGTCCGGCGCGGGGATCCCGGTCTGGGCGATCCCGGCCGCGTTCACGAGGATGTCCAGCCGCCCGTGCTCCCGCTCCACCGCCTCGACGAGCGCGAACGCCTCCGCCCGCACCGTCAGGTCGGCGACGTGGGCGGAGGCCGACGCGCCGGCGGCGCACAGCTCCTCGGCCCGCGCCTCGACCCGATCGGTTGTCGCCGTCTCGGCGACGGCGGCGCCGAGGCGCGCCAGCAGGCGGGCGCAGGCATGGCCGATGCCGGACTCGCTGCCGCAGCCGGTCACGAGCGCGACCCGGCCGGTGAAGTCGAAGGGGCGTTCATCCACCGTGGCGCCGATTATCTGCGATAACCCGCGCGGGCGAAGGCGCGGCCGCCCGTCTTCGAGCCGCACCGGCCGGACATCCACCGCCACGTCGAGGTCTCGGACGTCACCTTCACCGGCGCCGGCGGCGACCCGGTGCGGCCGCGGCCAGGCCGGCGAGCACACGCTCTACGCGGCCGCCGGCTTCGCGGAGCTCGTCGTCGACTCGCGCTCGCAGGGCGGCAGCCGGCGGGCCGGCGACACCGGCGATCCCGGCGCCGGCTCGGCCCCCGGGTCGGAGGCGCCGGGTGTGATGACGCGCGGCATCCTCGACCGCAACGCCACGCGATCGCTAGGAGGCGGCGCGGCGCAGCTCGAGCACGCCGGAAGACTCGGCGGGGCGGGGCAGCCGCAGGGCGGGCTGGGCGGGCACCCAGTCGACGTCCGGGCGGCCGAGCAGGAAGCCCTGGCCCGTTGCCGACCCGAGCAGGCGGACGACCCGCAGCTCGCCGGCCGTCTCGATGCCCTCGGCGCAGATCAGCGCGCCGGTGTCCTGGGCGAACCCGACGAAGGCCTTGATGACGGCTGCCTTCGTCGGCTGGACGTTCACATTCTCGACCAGGCTGCGATCGAGCTTCACGACGTCGGGGCGGACGCGCACGAGCTGGGCGAAGCCGGCATAGCCGACGCCGGCGTCGTCGACGGCGATGCGGGCGCCGCGGGCGCGGAGATCCTGCAGCGCGAGCTCGAGCTCGGGCCCCTCGGTCACGAGCGCATTCTCGGTCACCTCGATGGTGATCGCGCTCAGGTCGGCCGGGAGGTTCAGCTTCTCGCGGCCGGACAGGAGCGCCTCGGGGCTCAGATTGAGCGAGAGCGAGACGCCGTCCGGGCGGCCGGGCACAGCCAGCGCGGCCTGGACGGCGGCCGCCTCGAGCTCGACAGCGAGCCCGTGCTTGCGGGCCAGGTCGAACCACTCCTGCGGCGAGTACCCGACCTCGGCCGGGAAGCGAGACAGCGCCTCGTAGCCGACGACGTCCTGCGAGCGCAGGTCGAAGATCGGCTGGAACACCGGCGTGATCGCGGCGGGCGTATCGAGGATGGCAAGCAGCTGGGCGCGCTCGATGTCGGCCTGCGTCGGCCCGGACTCGAGGTGGATGCTGTAGTGGCGGCTGGGCGCGCGGTCGACCTTCGCGGTCGTGAGGGCGATCTCGGCACGGCGGATCAGCTCCTCCGCGGTGAGCCCCTCCTCCCAGGACGCCACGGCCACCGTCGCCGACGGCTGCGGCGCGGCGCTGCGGCCGCAGGCGGCGTGAATCTCGGTGGCCACGCGGTCGGAGTCGTCGACGGCGTCCACGAGCAGCACGAACTCGTCGCCGCCGAGGCGATAGGCGGAGGCGTCGTGCGCGGCGCCGACCTGGTCGAGCGCGGTGCCGAGCTTCACGAGCAGCTCGTCGCCGGCCTTGTGCCCGTGGCCGTCGTTCGTGTCCTTGAGGCCGTCGACGTCGACGAGCAGCAGGTGGCGTCCCTGCGAGTCGGCGATCGCTTCGCGCAGATCCTCGTGGAAGCAGCGGTGGTTGGGCAGGCCCGTCAGCCCGTCGCGGAGCGCGGCGGTCCGCAGCCGTTCGAGCTCGCGCCGGTGGGCGGCCCCCAGGCGGCGGCGCAGACGCACCATCCGCAGCACGGCGAGCGACACCGCCACGCCGAGTGTGGCGGTGATGAGGGCGAGCATGCTGAGCCGCGAAAAGGCGCTGCCCGACGCCGCCATGTTCGTGCTCGCCGCGCGGATGAAGGTCCCACGCTCATGGCCGATCAGGTTCCGCATCCGCTGGATGAGCGGATGGAGCCTGCCGGTCTCGAGCCCACCGACGGTGGCACCATCGTGGTGCAGAACCGCCGCGTGGAGCCGGGCCAGGGTCGCGTCGAGCACCCGGTCGTCTGCCGCCAGCCGGCTTGCCGCCGCCCGGTCCGCGTCGTTCGTCGCGTGGCCGCGGAGGTCCGCGATCGTCCGGCCGAGGGCACGCTGGGAACGCCCGAGCGCGGTCGCGCCGCCGCTGCTCGGCGAGAACGCGTACCGGGTCTCGATCGTCTGGACGCGCTCGACGGCGCCGGCGGCCGAGTCGTAGCGGGCGGCAGCGGCGGTGGCGTCGTGCACGCGGCCGGTCGCGCTGCCGGCCGCGCGGATCGTCGTCCAGGCGAAGATCGACAGGCACAGCATCGCGGCGATGGTGGCGCCGACGCCGATGAGCGACGCTGCTTCGCGCAGCGCGCCCATCGGCCGTCGTCCGTCTGCGTGCGTGCCCACCGTCGCTCCTACGTGTAGTAACCGACGTTGACGGTGGAGAGCTCGGCGAATCCGTCCGACACCCTCACGGTGACGCGGAGCGTGTGGCTCACGACGCTGCAGCTGCGGTGGACGTCGGCGTAGCCGCTCCACTTGAGGTCGCACCACGGCGTCCCCTTGATGGTGACGCCCTTCTTCAGGGCGAACGCGTATGTGAGCGTGGCCTGATCGGCACCGTTACAGGACAGGGCCAGCTTCCCATGCGGTGTCGTGATCGTGCAGCGGCCGGCAGACCGCGACGCGGTCGCCGTGGCACTTTTCATCTGTGAGTTCCAGTGTGATTTGGCGAATGCAGATGGGGCTGCGACCGCCAGGCCGGCCAGAGCCAGCGCGATTGTGGTCCGTCGAAGCATGCGTGCGCACCTCGGGTACGGAAAGGGTCACCCCTCACGATGACACCCGGATGCGCATGCAACCACCCCCGTTATGGGGAGCGGCCCTAACGGCTACACAGAGCCGTCGAACCCGTCTTCGAGGTACGCCTGCAGGGCGGCGGCGTCGCGCTCCGTGCGTAGGTACCGCGTCCACGCCCGCTGCTCGTGGCAGACGACGCCCAGCTCCCACACGCAGAAGGTCGGCCGGTGAGGGCCGTCAGCCGGCCAGGGCTTGAACGCGGCGTCGGCCTCGCCGTCCTTCGCGAACACCGTCTCCCACACCTCGTTCTGGTTGCGCCACGTGCAGACGAGCAGGAAGTAGAAGTCGAGCCCGCAGCGGTGCAGGATGACGAAGCCGACGTCGTCGGCCAGCGCCAGCCCGCCCGTCCGGGCCGCCTCCACGAGGCCCGAGCGGGCCAGTGACCGGATCTCGTCCGGCACCGGCGCGGTCGCCCGGGCCACGTCATAGCACTTGAGCACCGAGCCGGCGAGCGTGATCGGGGGCACCGGCCGGGCCAGCTTGGCGACGTGGCGGTAGTCGTGCGGGATGCGACTCTCGAGGCCAAGGGTGCTCATGCGGTTCCCTCCCTGCGGGTGAAGTCCATCGTCCAGTTCGTCTCCCAGCTGGCGCCGTCGTCTTCGGAGAAGGCCTGCTCCCAGCGCGGCGCGGGCGTCGTCACGCCCGACCACACGAAGCGCACGCGGATCGGGCGCCCCGCGAACGTGTCCGTCCCCTCGAAGGTGCCCGTGTCGCCGCTGAACCCCCCGATCACCGGCGGGTCGAGCAGGCCGGGCCGGCGGGCGTCGGCCCAGTAGATCGACCACCGCCGCGAGCCGGGGTCGAAGAACCGGAACGACATGGCGACGAAGCCGCCCTTGTACGAGGTGCGGAACTCGTCCTCGTTGCCCAGGCCGTCCAGGATCGGACGGGCCACCGAGGTGGCCGCGAACTCGTCCCACTCGTCCGATCCCTGGAGGCGCGCCCGCAGCATGCGGTTGCGGACGTTCCAGCTGCCCATGAAGAAGTCGAAGTCCCGGGCCGTCCCGGCGGCCTGTGCGGTCTCGGTCATCGCGTCCCTCCTCGTTCGCGTTCGTCCCGGACACCGTATCGCTCAAATAGGGCGGATCACGCCCGCTATTCGTGCTTGACTACGTCCGTGCTCACGCCGACGGCCCGCCTCCTGGAGCTGCTCGAGCTGCTCCAGTCCCAGCCCGTGGTCACGGGCCGCGAGGTCGCCGACCGCCTCGGCGTCGACGCGCGCACCGTGCGCCGCTACGTCGACGCGCTGCGCGATCTCGGCATCCCCGTCGAGGGTCAGCGCGGCGTCGGCGGCGGCTACGCGATGCGCCCCGGCTTCCGCCTCCCCCCGCTGATGCTGGGCGAGGACGAGGCCGTCGCCGTCGCGCTCGGCGTCGTCGCGGCGGCGCGGCTGGGGCTGGCCGGCACGCCGGAGTCGGCCACCTCCGCCCTCGCCAAGGTGCACCGGGCGCTGCCCGAGACGCTGCGCCGGCGGGTGGAGGCGCTCGAGAGCGCGCTCGAGCTGACGGCAGCCGCCGAGGCGGCGGTGCCGGTGCCGGGCGAGACCGCCCTGGCGCTGGCCGAGGCGATCCGGCGCCGGCGCCGGCTGACGGCCGGCTACCGCGTCTTCTCGGGCGAGCGGTCGACCCGCGAGCTCTCGCCCCACGGCCTGGTCGTGCACGCCGGCCGCTGGTACCTGGCCGCCCACGACCACACCCGCGACGACCTGCGCACGTTCCGCGTCGACCGGATGCGCGACGTGGCCGTGACCGCGGAGCAGGCGCTGCCGCCGCCGGAGGGCTTCGACGCCGTGGCGCACGTGAGCACGTCGCTCGCGCGGGTCCCGGCTCGGTGGGAGGTCGAGGTCGTGCTCGACCTCCCGGTCGATGCCGCCGCCCGCCGCCTGCCGCCGACGATGGCCGAGCTGGCCGCCGCCGGCGGCGGGACGGTCGTGCGCATGCGGGCGAGCTCGCTCGAGTGGATGGCGGGCGTCCTCGCCGGTCTCGACTGTGGGTTCGAGATCCGCCGCCCGGACGAGCTGCGGGCGAGCGTCCGCGCCCTGGCCGAGCGGCTGGCAGAGCGCGTGGCTTAGGCCGGTGCCGCGGTCGGCGCCCAGGCGAACCGGCGCAGAGCGACGGCCAGCCCGATCGCGGCCCATGCCGCCAGCATGCCGAGGTCGCTCCACACGAAGCCGGCGCCCTGTGCAGCCGGGTCGAAGGCGTGCTGCAGCGCATCGGCCAGGTGCTGCACCGGGAACACCCGGGCGACGTCCTGGAGCCACTGCGGCAGGGTCGGGTTGGGGATGAAGACGCCCGAGATGAAGTACAGCGGCAGCATGATCGCCTGCACCGTCGGCTGGGCGGAGTCGGCGGAGCCGATCGCCGTCGAGAGCGCGTAGCCGAGGACGCAGAACGTGGCCGAGCCGGCGACGATCGTCACGGCGACGCCGGGGATGGTCGACGTCGGCAGCTGGACGCCGTAGGCGACCCGGCCCACGCCAAGCAGGACCACGGAGACGACCACCGAGACGACGATCGCGGTCAGCATGCGGCCGCCGATGATCACCCGCGCCGGCACGGGGGTCGCGCGGCGGCGCTTGAGGACGCCGGACTCGCGCTGGGCCGTGACCGAGATGACCAGGTTCACGAAGGAGCCCGAGATGATCGCGAGGGCGGTCAGACCGGGCACGTAGTAGGTCGAGGCCTTCACGTGCTCCGGCCCCACCGTGTGGTTGCCGAACACGCCGACGAAGATCACGAGGAAGAGCAGCGGCAGGATCAGGGTGAAGAACCGGGCCTGGCGGTTGCGCAGGATCCCGAGCAGGTCGTAGCGGGCCTGGTGGAGGAGGAGGCCGACCGGGCGCCGGCCCGACCCGTCCGGGCGACCGGGACGGGAGGCCTTCTGCGGCCACGTCGAGGCCACCATGCGGATGAAGCGGATCAGGAGCAGGATCACGACGGGTCCTTTCGGTCGGAGGTGGTGAGGGCCAGGTAGACCTCCTCGAGCGTCGGCCGGCGGACGTCGAGGTCGGGCAGGTCGAAGCCGCGGCGATACGCCCAGTCGGCGAGCGTGCCGACGTGAGCGAGCGGGGCCTCGCTCACGAGCGTCACAGCGCCGTCGGCGCCGGTCGCGGCCAGTGGCGCGAGCGCGGCGGGGAGCGGGCCGGCGCCGGCCGGCGGCGTGAAGCGGATGCGGGCCGCCATGCGGTCGCGGCCGCCGAGGGTGGCCGGCGTCCCGGAAGCGACGATCTCGCCGGCGACGATCACGGCGATCCGGTCCGCGAGCCGCTCGGCCTCGTCCATGTAGTGCGTGGTCAGAACCACCGTCTTGCCGAGGTCGCGCAGGCCGGCGACGACGTCCCAGGCCGTCCGCCGGGCGGACGGATCGAAGCCGGTCGTCGGCTCGTCGAGGAAGATCAGCTCCGGATCGCCGACGAGCGCGAGGGCGACGTCGAGCCGCCGTCGCTGCCCGCCCGAGAGCGCCTCGCCGGGCGTGTCAGCCTTGCCGGCCAGGCCGACGAGCGCGATGGTCTCGCCGATCGGCCGCGGCGCGCGGTAGTAGCCGGCGTAGAGCTCGAGGCACTCGCGCACCGTCAGGCCGGGCTCGGGGCTCGACTCCTGGAGGACGACGCCGACGCGGTCGCGCCAGGCGCCGTCGGCGCAGGCCGGGTCGGCGCCGAGGACGGTCACGTCGCCCTCGGTGCGCTCCCGGAAGCCCTCGAGGATCTCGACGACCGTGGTCTTGCCGGCCCCGTTGGGACCGAGGAACGCAAAGATCTCGCCTCGGTGCACCTCGAGGTCGACGCCGCGCACCGCGTCGAAGTCGGCGTAGCGCTTGCGCAGGCCGCGGACGGCGATCACGGGCCCCGCGCCGCCGGCCGGCTGCCCGGCGGGGATCGGTGACAGGGTCTCGGAGGTGGTGGTCATGAGCGCTCCTCACGCGGTGGGAATTGCCTGCCCAAACGCTAGGAACAAGGCGCCGGAACCGCATCGGCGCACGGATCGAACTTGATCTCCAACCACGGGTGGAGACGGCCCGCCGCCATGTCCACCCGGCGGCCGATGACCCGCTCCGGGCGGGGGCTTACGCTATGAGCGTGACCGCCGAGACCCCGACGTTCGCATCGCTCGAGGCCGCCCGCGCGCAGCAGCGAACGGCGCTTCGCCGGCTGCGGCCGCTGGGCATCGCCATCGTCGCCGTCATGCTCGTGGCCGGGTCACGCTCGCATCCGCAGCCGGGGATGCACGGGCGCGGCCTTGCAATCGGGGTCGCGCTGCTCGTCTTCGCCCTCGCGTGGCTGTGCATCATGCGGCTGCGGGTGGCGGCGCCGCGCGTCCAGGCGCCGCTGTTTCTGCTTCTGATCGCCACCTCCGCGGCGCTCGTGTGGCTGCAGCCGGAGGGGCCGGGCATCCTCGGCGTCTTCGTGGCCGTCGCCGTCGGCACGATGCGCGGCAGCGGCCGGATCGGCGTGGTCGGGGCGGCCGTCGCGCTGGTCGCCGTCGTCGCCGCCGGGATCGTCGTCACCCACCGCACCTTCCTGGGGATCTCCCTGAACGCCCTGGGCGTCGCCGCGTTCTACCTGCTCGCGCTGCTCGCCCGGCGTCTGCGCGAGGGGCAAGACCAGGCCGAGCAGTTGCTGATCGAGCTGGAGGGGTCGCGGGCGGCGGAGGCGCGGGCAGCCGCGCTCTCGGAGCGCCAGCACCTCGCCCGCGAGATGCACGACGTGCTCGCCCACTCCCTGTCCGGACTGGTGCTCCAACTCGAGGGGGCGCGGCTGCTGGCCTCGCGCGACCGCGAGCGGCTCGATCCCGAGCTCGGAAACGCCATCGAGCGGGCGCACCACCTGGCGAAGGCGGGCCTCGAGGAGTCGCGCCGGGCGATCGGCATGCTCCGAGGCGACGACCTGCCCGGCCCGGAGCGGCTCGACGACCTGGTGGCCGAGTTCGAGCGCGACTCCGCGATCCCGTGCCGGGTCACCGTCGAGGGGGACGAGCGCGAGCTCGGGTCAGAGGCGCGGCTGACCGTGTACCGGGTCGCCCAGGAGGCGCTCACCAACGTGCGCAAGCACGCGGGCGCCGACCGGGTGGAGCTCCATCTCCGGTACGAACCGGAGGGCGTCCGACTCGTCGTCGAGGACTTCGCCTCCGCGGGGGCCGCGCCCGCGAGCGCCGACCGGGATGGAGGGGGCTACGGGCTCACGGGCATGCGCGAGCGGGCCGAGCTGCTCGGCGGCACGCTCGCGGCGGCCGTGACCGCCACGGGCTTCCGAGTCGCGCTGTGGGTGCCCGCATGAGCGCGATCCGGGTGCTGATCGCCGACGACCAGCGCGTCGTCCGCGAGGGTCTCGAGATGCTGCTGCGGCTCCTGTCCGGGATCGAGGTCGTGGGGACTGCCTCCGACGGCGAGGAGGCGGTCGCGCTGGCGCGCCGCCTGCGGCCCGACGTCGTGCTGATGGACCTGGGCATGCCCCACTGCGACGGCGTCGAGGCCACCCGCCGACTGCGCGAGTCCCAGCCTGGCACCCACGTCATCGTGCTGACGACCTATGCGGACGACCGCTCGGTGGTGGCGGCGCTGCGGGCGGGCGCGCGCGGGTTCCTGACGAAGGACGCCGGCGCGGACGAGATCGAGCGCGCCCTGCGGGCCGTGATGCGCGGCGAGGCGGCGATCGACCCCGCCGTCCAGCACCACGTGGTCGCCGCGGTCGCCGGCTCCGCGTCGGCGGAGGCGCCCGAGGAGTCGCTCCCCGACGGCCTCACGCCGCGCGAGGCCGAGGTGATGTCGCTGATCGCGGCCGGCCTCTCGAACGCCGAGATCGCCGACCGGCTCGTGATCACCGAGGCCACGGTGAAGAGCCATGTCAACCATCTGTTCGGGAAGACCGGCGTGCGCGACCGGGCCCAGGCGGTGGCCTACGCGTACCGCAACGGCCTGGCGCCTTAGGAGCGGACAGTCCCTTACTCCGTGGCGAGGTCGAGCCCGGCGACGGCCACGCGACCCAGCCGCTCCATGCCCACGGCGTGGGCGTACTCCGCCAGGGCGCCCCAGATCGAGACCGTGATCACCCGCGCGCGCAGCAGCCGCACGTCGTCGACCGGCCCGTACTCGGCGAGGAAGGCCTCGCGCCCGGCCTCGTCGAGGTAGCCCCAGTAGAGCAGCAGGTCGAGGCAGGCGTCGGCGCGGCAGACGTCGATCCAGTCGATCACGCCGGCCAGGTCGCCCGCGTCCGAGACGAGCAGGTGGCGCAGGTGCAGGTCGCCGTGACAGATCACGAGCTCGTCCGGCTCGGGCAGGCCGCGGGCCTCCTCCATGGCGGCTGCGAACCCGGGCGGCGGCCGCCACAGGCCGAGCCCGGCGAGCCGCTCCAGCTGCTCCTCGGTGCGCGCGACCCGGAACGGCATGTCGGCCCGCCGCACCGCGTCGACCGGCAGCAGCTCGCCGCCCGCCGTCACGGTCGCCGGATCGATGTCGTGGAGGGCGCGCAGGAACCGGCCCAGGTCGCGGCCGTGGCGGACGCGCGCGTCGGCGTCGGCGGCGACCTCGACCAGCTCCCGGCCGGGCAGGATGCGGAAGCCGGCCCACGGCCAGCGGAAGCGCTCGTCCGGCTCCCCGCGCACCTCGGCCACCGGCACGGGCAGCGGCAGCGCGGGCGCCAGGCGCGGCAGCACCTCGACCTCGCGCAGGAAGCCGGGCACCACCATCTCGCGGCGGGGGAAGCGGAACACCCACCCGTCGCCTGCTTGCCAGACGGTGCTGTCCCAGCCCTCGCCCAGCAGCCGCAGCGGCAGGCCGCGCAGCCCGGGGACGAGGTCGCCGATGAGCGCGCGCGCCAGCTCTTCGTCGACGACGACCTCGGGGTTCCACATGGCGTGCATCCGTGTGCGACCCTACCCCGCGTGCGCCAGATCGTGCTCCTGCGCGGCATCAACCTCGGGCCGCGGAACCGCATCGCCATGCCGCAGCTGCGCAAGCTGCTCGAGACGGCCGGGTTCGACGACGTGCGCACCTACGTCCAGAGCGGCAACATCGTGCTCTCCACCAGACGCAGGCCCGAGAGCACCGCGGTGGCCTGCGAGAAGCTGATCGGGGACGAGCTCGGACTCGACATCCCCGTCGTCGTCCGCACCCGGGACGAGCTGGCGGAGATCGTGCGCCGGAACCCGCTCGGCGACGTTGCCGACGACCCGAAGCGCTACCAGGTCAGCTTCCTCGACGGCGAGCCCGATCCGAAGGCGATCGAGAAGCTCGCGGCCGCCGCGGCCGGCGGCGAGCGGATCGAGGCGATCGGCCGCGAGATCTACGCCTGGCACCCCGACGGGATCGCCCGCTCGAAGATGTGGGCGGCCCTGGCCGGCAAGGGCATCGGCGTGAAGGCGACCGCCCGCAACTGGACGACCGTGACGACGCTCCTCCACATGGCGGAAGATGATTGACCGGCAAGTCCCATGAGTCCTGGGCGGCTGGCCGTCGAGCGTCCAGGCCCGCACGGACTTGCCGGTCGATCATCTAGCCTGCGGCCATGAGCAGACACACGATCGTGAACCTGAAGCAGATCGAGCCGTCCGAGGCCGCCAAGGCCGCCGGCATCGACGCGCACATGAGCCGCAGCCGGCTCGACTCCGAGCATCTCGGCGTGTCCTACTTCGGCTACCCGGCGGACTTCCGACCGGGTGTGGGCCACCATCATCGAGAGCAGGAGGAGGCCTACGTCGTCATCGGCGGCTCGGGCCAGGTGCGGCTCGACGACGAGGTGTTCGACCTGGCCCAGTGGGACGTCGTGCGGGTCGCGCCGGACGTCGTCCGCGGGTTCCGGGCCGGGCCGCAGGGGCTCGAGATCATCGCGATCGGCGCCGACCGCCCCGAGGGCGGCGACGGCGTGGTCGTCAAGGACTTCTGGACCGACTGATCTCGGCGACGTAGATCACGTCGTCGGGCCCCCGGGAGACGGGGATCGCGACCGACCGAACGGCGGCGAAGCGCTCGCGCAGCCGCGCCTCGAAGTCCGCGTCCGCGGCCGCCGCCCAGACCGTCAGCCGGCCGCCGGGGCGCAGCAGGCCGCGGATGCGCCGCAGGCCTGCGTCGGCGTAGAGGCCACGGTTGCGCTCGTGCACGAGCCAGCCCGGCCCGTTGTCGACGTCGAGGCAGATCGCGTCGAAGGCGCCGTCGAGCGTCTCGAGCGCGTCGCCCAGGTCGGCGACGACGAGGCGCACGCGCCGGTCGTCGAGCCCGGCCCCGCCGTGCGCGCGGAGGCGCGTCCGCGCCCAGTGGATCACCGCCGGCTCGAGCTCGACCACGACGATCTCGGCGGCGCCGGGCGTGCGCAGCGCCTCGTCGAGCGAGAAGCCGACCCCCAGCCCGCCGATCAGCACCCGGGCGTCGCGCAGGCCGGCGACCGCCTCGCGCACGAGCGCGCGCTCGGAGCGGCCGTCCCGGGTGTCCATCAGGAACGTGCCGTTCGCGATCACCTCGTGATCCGCCCCCGCCCGGCGCAGGACGAGCTCGCCGTTCACGCCCTCGCGGCGGTCGATCACGACCGGCCGGTCGTCGCTGTTCACGGGGTCGTCCGAGGACACGCGCGGAGGGTACGCAAAGTCGTTCGGATTGCGAAAATTCTGCTTGCGCCCCACCCAGCGCCGGACTAGCATCGCAAACCGAAGCTTGTCTCGTTATTCGCGGGGCTTGAGCCTACCGAAGGGGGCGAAGGATGAGTCGGAGCTCGTGGTTGCGGCGTGGTGTAGGAGCTGCCGCTGGCGCGGGAATGTTGCTTGCGTTGGCCGTCGTACCGGCGGCGATGGCAGGCAAGGCGGTGCCACATGCGTCGCCACGTGTGGGAGAGCTCGCCAGGGCGCACAACGCCACCGCCAACGACGCGGGGCATGGCGACGAGAACGAGGTGCTGGCACGGGCCGCAATGGAGTCGTACATCCGGACGGCGCCGGGGTCTACCGTCCCGGCTCAGGCGTACGCCGCGGCGATGGCGGCCGCGTCGCATCTGCAGACTTCGGGAGGCTCGTGGCAGCAGCTGACGGACCGCCCGTTTCTGAACGATCCAGTCCCGGGCTACAAGGATCCCGTCTGGAGCGACTTCGGCTCCGGGTACGGGCTGGTCACCGGCCGCATGACCGCACTCACTGCCGCCGGCGGCGCGATCTTCGCCGGTGCAGCTGACGGCGGTGTCTGGAAGTCGACCGACGGCGGCGGACACTGGACGTCGTGGTCCGTGGGCCTGCCCCGACTCTCGATAGGCGCCCTCGCAACCAATTCGGCCGACGGCTCGGTGTGGGTCGGACTCGGCGAGGCGAACACCGCGTTCGAGAACTTCAACGGCTTCGGCATCTACCGGCTGGCGGCCGGCGCGCATGTGTGGCAGCGCATCGGCGGCAGCGCGCTCGACAGCCGCAACGTGTACCACATCCACTTCGACGGCGCCGGCCACGTGTACGCGGCGACGAACTCCGGCCTCTTCCGGCACTCGGCATCGCCGGGCGGGCCGTGGCATCTGGTCCTGAAGCCGGATCCGAACCCGACCGGATCGCCGTACCGCACGTCGCATATCACCGATGTGACGTTCCAGCCCGAGACCGGAGGCCGTGTCGTCCTCGCAGCCCTCGGCTGGCGCGGCGGGACGCTCCCGTCGGACCTGACGTACAACGGCTTCTATGTGTCGCAGCATTGGGGCAAGCGGGGGACGTTCCACCGCATCACCCCCACGGGCGACATCGACGTCAACGACATCGGCCGAACGAGCTTCTCGGCCGGCAAGGGCGTCATCTACGCGATCATCGAATCGCCGAAGCGGCTCGTCAATCCGACCGCCGCCGAGGGGTTCACGAATCTGCAGGGCATCTACGTCTCGAAGAGCGGGAACCCGGCCGGGCCGTGGACGCTGATCGCGGACGCCACCAAACTCGCCCACTCCGGCTCCGCCGAGCCGGCCCTGGGCCAGTTCCCGGGGGCGCAGACCTGGTACAACCAGTACGTCCAGGTCGACCCGAACAACCCCATGCACGTCTACGCGGGGCTCGAGGAGGTCTACCAGTCCTTCAACGGCGGCCAGACCTGGTCGACGATCGCGCCGTACTTCAACTCGCCGCTGCCGTGCTTCAGCACCGCCACGGGCTGCCCGCCGACGGCGCACTCCGATCAGCACGGCGTGCTGATCACCGGCCACACGATGTACACCGGTAGCGACGGTGGCGTGTGGCGGCGGCCGCTGTCCGCCCACGGGCAGGCCGGCTGGGTCGACCTGAACGCCACGCTGCGCACGACCCAGTACTACAGCGCCGGCATCGGCCACATGGGCGACGGCGACGCGGTCTGGGGCGGTCTGCAGGACAACGGCGCCACGCTCACCCGACCGGGCACGCCGCTGGTCACGCAGGGGTTCACCGGTGACGGCGGCGACGTGATCGTCGATCCGGCGAACGCGAGCCATGTCGTCAACGAGTACGTCGATCTCGACATGGCACTGAGCACGGATGCGGGCAAGAACTACCGCGAGATCTCGCCGTCATGCGGCGCGTTCACGTACACGCCCAACCCGTGCGACCCGGCGCCGCAGTTCATCGCGCCGTTCACCGCCGACGTGCGCAACCCGACCCACTGGGTAGCCGGCGGTGAGTTCATCTGGGATGACCACGCCGGATGGAACACCCACTGCTCGGCAACGGCGTGCGACTGGAAGATCATCCACGACACGCATGCGTCGACGACGGCGCTGGCCGTGAACGGCAAGACGATCTACGCCGGGTGGTGTGCGCTCCCCTGTGAGCCGCATCAGGGTGTGCCGTTCCAGTCCGGCATCGACACGAACGCCGGCGGCACGTGGCACACCGTGCACGCGCCGAACCTGCCGAACCGCTTCATCACGGGGCTTGCGGTCGATCGCAACGACGCGAACCACGTGATGGTCACGTTCGGAGGGTTCCTGCGCCGCTGGATCCCCGGCGGCGGGAACGGCCACGTGTTCGAGTCGTGGAACGGCGGCAAGACGTGGAAGGACGTGACGGGCAACCTGCCGGACAACCCGGCGGAGGACGTCGTGCTCGTCCACCACAAGCTGATCGTGGCGACCGACCTGGGTGTGTTCGTCGCCCGGGACGGCTCCAGCCACTGGGCGCGGCTGGGCCACGGCCTACCGAACGTCGCCACGTGGTCGCTCGGGGTCAGCCCGAGCCGGCGGTACGTGGTCGCGGCCACCCACGGCCGTGGCCAGTGGAAGATCGGCATCCGCTAGCCCTTCGCGGCGGGCTGGCGCGGAGACGCGTCAGCCCGCCGCACCGGGCGAGTTGCACTCGGTGCGGCGAAGGGCGACGACGAGGCGGAGGTTCGTGTCCGCCCCGCTCGCCGCGGTGAAGTGGACGAGGCCGCTCGCGCCGACGTGGACGACCCGGCCGTCGACCTGCGCGGAGATCAGCCGGGTGCCGGCCACCCAGGCCGCGCCGGCCCGGTAGCCGCCCGGGTCGACGGCGATCTGGGCGACGTCACGGCCGCCGATCCGCACCACCTTGCGGCTCTGCGTCCCGGCGATCACGATCGAGCCGGGATACGGCCTGCCGACTGTCGGCGGCCCCTCGGTCGTGCAGCCGGCGCGCACGGAGGCGTGGATCGCGATGCGGGTGTCGTTCCCGCCGGATCCCGACCCGCATCCGGCGGCAGCGACGCCGATCGCCGCCAGGGTGGCGATCACGAGCGAAGCCTTCACACGACGTAGGACGAGGACGGCGGGCAGAAGGTTCCCCCATCTCGCAATTGACATCCGCCGCGAGTGTCAATTGACGTGGGCGCCGGCCCCATGGCGCCCGCCGAATTCGCTACCCGCCCCAGCGATCCTCGATCCGGCGCAGCTTCCAGATCGACACCGACCCCGCCCACATGACCAGGAACAACGCCACGACGAAGTAGCCGAGCGTCTCGAAGTCGAGCCCGTTCAGCCAGTCCCAGAACCCGCCCGAGAGCGCGAGCCGCGCCGAGAGCACCTGCAGGAGCTCGACCGTCCCGATCGCCAGGGCGACCACGATCGAGAGGCTCGTGACCGTGATGTTGTAGTAGACCTTGCGTACCGGGTTCGAGAATGCCCAGCCGTACGCGCCGGTCATGAACGCGCCGTCGAGGGTGTCCATCATCCCCATCCCCGCCGCGAACAGCATCGGCAGCGAGAGGATGCCGGCGAGCGGCACCGTGTCGGTGGCGACGCCTGCGGCGAGCGCGAGCAGGCCGACCTCCGTGGCCGTGTCGAAGCCGAGCCCGAAGAGCAGGCCGAGCGGGTACATCTTCCAGCTCGCGTCGATCAGGCGGAAGAAGCGGCCGAAGAAGCGGCTCATCATGCCGCGCTCCAGCAGGCGGTTCTCGAGCCGCTCGCGGTCGTACTCGCCGCCGCGCATCTCCCGGAAGATCCGCAGCACGTCGAGCAGCACGACCAGGTTCAGGACCCCGATGATCCACAGGAACGTGCCGGAGACGCCGGCGCTGACGTAGCCGCCGTAGTGCTGGAGCGCCGGAATCCGCGTGTCCGCCGCGCGGGTGGCGAGCGACAGCGCCGCGACCAGCGCGAACACGAGGCTGGCGTGGCCGAGCGAGAAGAAGAAGCCGATGCCCATCGGCCGCCGGCCCTGCGCGAGCATCTTCCGGGTCGTGTTGTCGATGGCGGCGATGTGGTCGGCGTCGAACGCGTGCCGCAGCCCGAACAGGTAGGCGGTCAGCCCCGCTCCGGCCAGCGGCGCGTACCGGTGGGCGTAGTGGAAGAAGAGCGCCCACCCCGCCACGTGCAGGAGGACGATCGCGGCCGCGAACCGGCCGAGACGGCGCCATTCGGCGCACGTGAGACTCCGGGTCCACCTGCCGGGCGACACCGCGCCAGTCTACGGGTCGCGGGGAACCTAGCGCCGTGGCCTGCGTCCGCGCAGGGAGTCGGTGCGGCGGCGGTCGAGCTTGGTCGGCCGGCCGCCGATGCGGTAGTCGCCGAACGCGGGCTCCAAGCGGCGCTCCTCGGCACGGCGGGCGCGCGCGGCGAGCGACTCCGCGGTCTCCCGGTAGAGGGTCGCCGCCACCTTCGCCGGGCCGCGCCGCTCGGCCACGCCGAGGACGACGACCGTGCGCACGACGTCGCCGACCCGTACTTCGATGACATCGTCCGCGCGGACGTCGCGGGCCGGCTTCACCCGCTCGCCGTTCACGCGCACGTGCCCACCGACGACCGCGTCGTGGGCCAGGCCGCGCGTCTTGAAGAAGCGGGCCGCCCACAGCCACCTGTCAACCCGGACCCGGTCCATCCGCCTCCCCACTCCGCCGCCCTGCTCGCGCACTCCGACACGTCGATGCAGTCGCAGTCGCGGCTCACCCGCAGCACCGCGGCCATCGCGGCCGCCCTCGCGGCCACGGCGTCGAGCTCGGCGATCTTGGCGTCGACGACGCCGCGCCAGCGCGCCTTCTGGGCCTTGCCCCGCGGCGCCGCCAGGATGACGCGGATCTCGTCGAGCGTGAACCCGAGCGCGCGGCAGAAGCGGATTGTCGCCAGCTGCTCGACGGCGACGGGGCCGTAGCGGCGGCGGCCGCCGACGCGGGCCGTGGGCACGACCAGCCCCTCGTCGTCGTAGTAGCGCAGCGTCGACGTGCGCACACCTGCGCGGCGGGCGACCTCGCCGATCGTGAGCAGCGACCCCTCGGTCATCCCGGTCACCGTAGCCCGCGGATCGCTTGACTTCAAGCCGGCTTGAAGTGGCAGAGTGCAGGCATGGACATCGCATGCAGCCTCTCACCCACTGCCCTGTCATCGCGGAGGGAGCGCTGGCGCCGCCTCATCGCCCGATCCGGCCTCGGCCGGGACGAGACTCCCGAGGGCCTGCGCCTGCGCTTCCGCGCCGATCCGGGCGCCGCCGCCGAGCTGAGAGCCCTCGCCGCCGCCGAGCGCGAGTGCTGCGCCTGGGCCGAGTGGTCGGTCGAGCCCGGCGACGGCGAGATCGTGCTCGTCGCCCGCTCGAACGGCGCCGGCGTGGCCGCCCTCCACGCCATGCTCGAACCCGGGGTCTGACCCCGAACGGAACTGCAACAGAAGTGTCACGGCCGCCGTTCGGGGTCTGACCCCGATTGGGGCGTAGCATCCGGCCATGGCGACGGCGGACACGCGGGCCGCGTTTGCGGACGGCGCGGCGCGTGACGGCGTCGTCCTCGCGCCGGCGACGTTCGACTGGCTGTGCGAGCAGGGTCACGTCGGCCTCGAGCGGGTGGCGAAGGCGCGCCGCGACCCGGCCATCGTCGCCCCCGTGATCGCGGCGCTCGCCGTCCTCGAGCGCATCTTCGCCCGGCTGCGCGGCGACGTCACCGTCCTCCACGCCGCCCGCGAGAACCTGCTGCTGCCGTGCGACCTCGTGCACGCGCCGTCCGGGACGATCGTCGAGGTCGACGGCCCGGAGCACTTCACGTCGGCCCGCCTGGCCGCGCTCGAGCTCTACCCGGCCGACGCGGCGGTCGGCTTCGAGATCGCTGCCCACGCGGCGCTCTGCCGCGAGCTCGCCGCCACCTCCGACCTGCGCTCCCGCGGCCTGCCGGCGAAGGCGTTCGGCCTCGCCGGCGTCCTGCGCGAGCGGGCCTACCACGACGCGCTGCGCGACCTGGCGACTTCGGCGATGGGTCACCCACCGCTGATCAGGGTCGCCGCGCCGGACGGCGACGGCGCGGCCGCGTACGCCCGCCACCGCGACGCCCTCGCTCCTCTGGCCGGCTGATCAGCCCTTGCGCTTGCCGGGATCGTGTTCGTCGGTCGCCGAGACGTTCACCGTCCGGCAGCGCCCGCAGCGCACCCGCACGCGGTAGGTCATGTACTCGGCGTCCATCGCCTCGGCGAGGACGTTGCCGCAGCTGACGCAGACGTAGTCGTCGGGGCCGTTCCCGCGGAAGACCGGTCGCCCGGGATCCTCCTGGATCGCCGTGCCGCCGTCCTTCGGCACCTCGCCGGGACGCACCTCCCGCATCACCACCCGCGCCATCGCGCGCTCAGAGCTTCCCGAGCTTGCCCGCGAAGTCCTTGACGAGCGCGTCGAGCACGCCGCTCACGACGCCCTCGCCCATCGACGCCGCCTTGCCGGTGATCTGGGCGTTCGTGTGGATGTTGCCGCCGCCGTCGTTCAGGTCGAACGCGATCGTGGCGTTGGCGTAACCCTGGCCGCCCGCCTCGCGCGACTTCACCGTCATGACCAGGTGGTGGGCGGCGGCATCCTGCTCGGTCACCTCGAGCGTGCCCGTGAATGTCAGCGACATCGCCCCCATCTTCACCTTGATCTCGGCCTTCACCGCCTCGGGGCCCGTGCGCTCGAGCACCGTGGCGCCCTCGACGCACGGGATCACCTTTTCGAGATCGAGGATCGTGGCGAAGCTCGAGTCGATCGAGCGTTCGGTCGTGAACGGGTGGTCGAGCACTACGGCCATCGAGCTCCTCCGGTGGGTCGCCGAAACAGGCACAAACTATAGGCTTGGCCCGTGTCCATCCCGGCTGGCACGTATCGCTTCGGCCCGGACAACGGTACCCTCGCGGTGAACACGGGCCGCACGGGTGCCGTCGCCAAGGCGGGCCACGACCTGGTCCTGCTCGTGACCGGGTGGGAAGGCACGCTCGAGATCGCCGCCGACTCGCGCCCGTCACGCCTGGAGGTGCGCGCCGACGGCGGCTCGCTCAAGGTGCAGGAGGGCACCGGCGGGATGCAGGCGCTCGACGACGACGACAGGGCCAACATCGAGCAGACCATCGACGACGAGGTGCTGCGGCGCGACCAGATCACCTTCCGGTCGACCGGCGTCGCCGCCGCCGGCGACGGCCTGCGCGTGACCGGCGACCTGACGCTGCTCGGCCGCACGGCGCCGCTCGCGCTCGACGTGGCGGTGAACGACGGCACCCTCACGGCCGCCGGGGTGATCCGACAGACCGACTTCGGGATGAAGCCCTACTCCGCCCTCTTCGGCGCGCTCAAGGTGGCCGACGAGGTGCGCGTCTCGCTGGCAGCAGCTTGGCCCGCCTGATCTACTCAGCCATCGCGTCGCTCGACGGCTACACGGCCGACGCGCAGGGGAAGTTCGACTGGGCCGCGCCGGACGCAGAGCTGCACGCCTTCGTGAACGACCTCGAGCGCGACGTCGGCACCCACCTCTACGGCCGCCGCATGTACGAGACGATGGCGGTCTGGGAGACGATGGACGTCTCCGGCGAGCCCGATGTCATGCGTGACTACGCCGAGATCTGGCGGGACGCCGACAAGGTCGTCTACTCGCACACGCTGGCCGCAGCGTCGACGCCGCGCACGCGGATCGAGCGGGACTTCGACCCGGAGGCCGTCCGGCGGATGAAGCAGACGGCCGGCCGCGACCTCTCGGTGGGCGGGCCGGGTCTCGCCGCGCACGCGCTGCGCGCGGGCATCGTCGACGAGATCCAGGTGTTCCTCGTCCCGGTCGTCGTGGGCGGCGGCACGCGGGCGCTGCCCGACGGGCTGCGGGCCGACCTCGACCTCCTCGACGAACGCCGCTTCGCGGGCGGCGCCGTGTACCTGCGGTATCAGTCCCGGTAGACGGTCTGCGCGTCCAGGCCGCCCTCGACACCGGGCGGAAGCTCACCGGAGCCGTGGGCGTACATGGCGATGTCGGCGATCGTCCCCACCTGGGCTGACTCGCTCCCGGCGCCGCTCACCCAGGCGCCGTTCGACCACGTCAGCGAGTCCGCGGGAGCCCCGAGCTGCATGCCCGCGAGCAGGCGCGCCTTGGCCCGGATCTTCTCCGTCGCGCTCGAGATCGCCGCCGTCGCGCCGGGGGACGGGGTCGTGTTGTAGCCATGCCCGGTCCCGAACCGGTCGGTGTCGGCCGGGACGACCTTGACGTCCAGCGCGGGGACACCGAGCTCGTCGGCGACGAGCTGCGCGTACTTCGGCTCGTTGCCGTCGGCCTCGGTGGTGAGGCTGAGCACCATCTTGCCGGTCGGGTGGACGCGCAGGAAGACCGCGCGGTAGGCCTCGTTCGCCACTAGTGGCTCCTTTCGTCGTCCGTCTGCTCCAGCGCGGCAAGCCGCATGCGCTCCTGGTGCGCACGGAGGGCATTGTGCTCCTCGAGGTCGCAGAACGCGGGCTGGGGCCCGCCCTGCGGGTGCGCCGGCACGGCCGGCCGGTCGCAGCCGGGGTAGATGCAGATCTTCGGCCCGGCCGAACGTTCAGCCATCGGTCACCCAGCCCGGCGTCGTCCGGCCCTTGCGTGGCCCGTGACCGCTCGGCATCGCCACCGAGCTCCCCGGCACCGGCGTCGCGCTCGCCCACTGTTCCAGCTCGTCCTCCGCGGCCGGTTCGGGCAGCGACCGCTCGCCGGCGATCGCGCGCGTGACCTCGGCCAGCGCCGCGAAGCTGTGGCCGCTCACGAGCGCGTCGCAGTAGGGGAGCGCCGCCACCATGCCGCCGGCGCGGACCGAGAACGAGCTCGCGCTCATACGCGGGTTCACCCACACGATCCGGTGGGCCAGTCGGGCCAGACGGGCCATCTCGCGGCCGACCAGCTCCGGGTCGCCCCGCTCCCAGCCGTCGGAGAGGATCACGATCACCGCGCCGCGAGCCATGCCGCGGCGGCCGTGGCGGTCGTTGAACTCCTTGAGCGCGTCGCCGATCCGGGTGCCGCTCGACCAGTCCGGCGCGGCCGCGGCCGCGCGCCGCATCGCCCGCTCGGGACGGCGCGAGGCGAGCGCGCGCGTGAGCCGGGTGAGCCGGGTCGCGAACGCAAACGCCTCGGCGTTCGGGCCGGCGCCGGCCGCGCAGGTGAGGAACTGCAGGTAGGCGCGGCTGTAGGGCTCCATCGAGCCGGAGATGTCGCACAGCATCACGAGCCGGCGGGGCACGACCCGCCGCCGCCGGCGGGCGAGCCGGGCCGGGTCGCCGCCGGTGCGCAGGCTGCGGCGCAGCGTGCGGCGCATGTCGACGCGGCGGCCGTGGTGGTCGCGGACGTGGCGGCGGGTCGACCGCCGCGGCGTCGCCAGGCGCAGCTGCGACATCAGCTCGTAGAGGCGGGCCAGCTCAGCCGGCGTGAGCGCATCGAAGCTCGTCTCGGCCAGGCGCTCCTCGTCGCTCGCGGCCGCGAGCGGCACCTCGACCTCGGACGCGTCCGCGGTGGGTTCCGAGGAGCCGGACAGTGCCGTCCAGGCGCCGGGGGCGTCGCGCTCCGGGCCGCTCTCTCCCGGGGTGCGCTCGGCGGACGGCGGGCCGTCCGCAGCGGTCGTCGCGGGATCGATGTCGGCCGGCGCAACCGGCTCGCCGCCGCGCGGATCGCCGAACACCTCCCGGAACACGACGTCGAAGACGCGCGCGTCGGCGGGGTCGGAGACAAGCACCGCCCGGGCCGTCCAGTAGAGGCGGCGGCGGGCGATCGGGCGAACGAGCACAAGCGCCCGGGCCAGGTCGGCGGCCCGCGCCGGCGTCACCGGCATCCCGGCTTCGTGCAGCCGGCGGCAGAACGCCGAGACGAGCGGCGGCAGGTCGAGCTCGATCGTCTCGACTCCGAAGGCCCACTCGGGCCCGGTCGCGTCAGTCACCGCCGCCCACGAGCCTCTCCAGGCCCTCGCCGCGCACGACCTCCTGGTCCTCGCCGTACTTCAGCACAGAGCCGAGCGTGCGGTCGGCCGTGGCCGCATCGAGGCGCTGGACGCCGAGCAGGTTGAGCGCCGAGAGCCAGTCGATCGCCTCGGCGATCCCGGGCGGCTTCTGGACGTCGCTCGCGCGCATCCGCGAGACGGCGTTCGCCACCTGCACGGCCAGCGTCTGGGGAGCGTCCTTGACCCGCCGGCGCACGATCTCGACCACCCGCTCGGGCGCCGGGAACTCGATCCAGTGGTACAGGCAGCGGCGCTTGACCGCATCGTGCAGGTCGCGGGTGCGGTTCGACGTGAGCACGATGACCGGCGGGTGCGTCGCCGCGATCGTCCCGATCTCCGGGATCGTGACGGCGGCCTCGCCGAGCAGCTCGAGGAGGAACGCCTCGAAGTCGTCGTCGGCGCGGTCGATCTCGTCGACCAGCAGGACGGCCGGCCGCGGCCCGGGATGCTCCAGCGCGCGCAGGAGCGGACGCCGGATCAGGTAGTCCGGCCCGAACAGGTCCTCCTCACGCAGCTCCGTGCCGCGCGCGTCCGCCAGCCGGATGCTGAGCAGCTGGCGCGGGTAGTTCCATTCGTAGAGCGCCTCCGCGGCGTCGATGCCCTCGTAGCACTGGAGCCGCACGAGCGGCGTGTCCAGCACCGCCGCGAGCGCGAGGGCGGCGGCCGTCTTACCGACGCCGGCCTCGCCCTCGAGCAGCAGCGGCTGGGGCAGGCGGACGCCGAGGAAGATCGACGTCGCGAGCGCCTCGTCGACCAGGTAGTCGACCGCGGCCAGCCGCTGCGCGAGCATCTCGATGTCGGGGACGAGGGCGCGGACCTCGTCGGCCGCGGCGCCGGTGACCTCAGTCCGCGACGGCGGCATGCTCGCCCTGCGACTCGTACTTCGCCTTGCAGCCCTCGCAGCAGAAGTAGACGGTCTCGCCGCCGCGGGTGACCGAGGGCGTGCCCTCGACGGCGGCGACGGTCATCCCGCAGATCGGGTCGACGGCCAACTGCGGCGTCGCGGCGGCGGCCGGTGCCGGGGCGGCGGGCGCGGGCCGCACCTCATGGCGGACCGCGACGATCCGGGCCAGGATCGAGAGCGCCACCTCGGACGGCGTGCGGGCGCCGATGTCGAGCCCGGCGGGGACGTCGATGCGCGCCAGGAGCTCGTCCGGCACGCCGTCGGCGCGCAGCTCGGCGACGACCCCCGTGCCCCGCCGCGGGCTGGCGACGAGGCCGACGTAGGGCACGCCGGACTCAAGCCCCCGCCGGAGCGTGCGCAGCTCGTCGCGCCCGTGCGCGGCGACCACCAGGCCGAGGTCGTCGGCGCGCGGGTCGAGCGCGTCGCCGTCGGCGAGCGCGTAGCCGAGCTCGCCCCCCAGCCGCCGCACCGCCTCCGCAATGGGCGTGTCGCCGCAGACGAGCAGCCGCGGCGCCGGCAGCACCGGCTCCAGGAACACCTCGACGGCGCCCCCGGAGAGGCACGGGTTCTGGACGGTCACCGAGCCGTCGGCGTCGGTGAAGTCGTCCGGCGAGGCACCCGCCTCCTCGGCAAACGGCAGGATGCGCAGGAGCACCGCCTCCCCCGTCTCCATCGCCTGGATCGAGTACGCGCGGATGCTGTGCTCGGTGCAGACGCCGCCGACGAAGCCCTCGATGCGGCCGTCGGCGAGGACGAGGGCGACATTCCCGGCCCGGACGCTCGTCGGCCGCTGGGCGCGGACGACCGTCGCCGTCACGAACGGCACCCCCTCGGCGGCGAGCTCCTCGGCCCGCCGTGACATGGCGGCGGTGATCATTGCGGCGGCTCCGGCCTCCCCTGCATCGCCGCCCACACCCGCGCGGGCGTGCAGGGCATGTCGATGTGGTCGACGCCGTGCGACTCGTGCAGCGCGTCGATGACGGCGTTCACGATCGCCGGCGGCGACCCCACGTTGGGCGACTCACCCACCCCCTTGGCACCCAGCGGATGGTGCGGGCAGGGCGTGACCGTCTCGCCGAGCTCGAAGTCGGGGCACTCGAGCGCGGTCGGGATCAGGTAGTCCATGAACGACGAGTTCAGGCAGTTGCCCTCCTCGTCGAAGCTCAGGAGCTCCATCAGCGCGATGCCGACGCCCTCGGCCAGGCCGCCGTGGATCTGGCCGTCCACGATCATCGGGTTGATGCGCACGCCGCAGTCGTCGACGGCGATGAACCGGCGCACCTTGACCCGGGCGGTGTCCGGGTCGACGTCGACGACGGCGATGTAGGCGCCGTACGGGTAGGTCAGGTTGGGCGGGTCGTAGATGACCTGGGCGTCGAGGCCGCCCTCCAAGCCCTCGGGCATCTGCTCGCCGCTGTAGGCGCGCTCGGCGATCTCCTCGATCATCGCGCCCTTCTCCGGGTCGCCCTTCACGTACCAGCGGCCCTTCTCCCAGGCCAGGTCCTCCGGCCGCGTCTCGAGCATCGTCGCGGCGATCAGGCGGGCCTTGTCGCGCACCTTGCGCGAGACGACGGCCACGGCGGCGCCGGATACCGGCGTCGACCGGCTGCCGTAGGTGCCGAGGCCGTAGGGCGAGCGGTCCGTGTCGCCGTGGCGCACCTCGACGTCCTCGGGCGGGATGCCGAGCTCCTCGGCCACGATCTGGGCGAAGGTGGTCTCATGGCCCTGCCCCTGGGTCTGGGCGCTGATCGAGACGACCGCCTTGCCCGACGGGTGCACCCGCAGGTCGGCGCCGTCGTTCATCGCCAGGCCGAGA
>DASUHM010000046.1 GCA_036273515.1 Gaiellales bacterium | reverse complement strand
GCGAGGGGCGGCATGCGCCCCTCGCCGACGTTGCGCTTCCCGGCCGTCGCGCTCATCGATCCTGCAGCAGCCCGAGGACGTTGCCGTCCGGGTCGGTGACGGTGGCGACGAGGCGGCCTCCGCCGACGTCGTGCGCCGGCTCCCTGACGGCCGCGCCCGCGGCGGTCACCTCGGCCAGCTTGGCCTCGATGTCGGCCACGTGCCAGTAGGCCACCGGCGAGGTCATGCCCTGGGGGCCGCCGCCGGGGACGAGCCCGATCTGCTGGCCCTCGGCCTGGAAGCCGACGTAGTACTCGGAATCGGCCTGCGGGGCCGTGCCGAGCAGCGCGGCGTAGATCGGCTTGGACTTCGCCAGGTCGGTGACGGGGTGCAGGACGGTCTGGATGCCCTGCGTGGTGGCTGTGTCGGCCATGGTCGCTCCTCCGTTCTCGTGGGTGATGGTGTCCATGGCGGTCACCGTACCCACGGCCATGCGGCCGCGCTTCTCGATTCCTGACCGGCTGCGGTCGGGCCGCTAGCCCGCGCCGTTCGGCAGCAGGTTCGGGCCGAGCACGATGGCGACGCCGTCGGTCTGGGTGGACAGCACGCCGGGCGCATTGGCGATCGGCACCGGCGGCGGCAGCCCCAGCCTGCTCGCCACGACCTTCGCCTGCGAGAGCTTGCCCGGCACGTAGACCACGATCGTGGACTGGGTCTCGTGCGACGCGTCGGCGACGCTGACGACGTGCCATCCGGCCGCGCGCAGCTGGGACTGCGCGGTCGCGGCCGCGTTCGCGCCGCCGAAGCCGTTCAGCACCGTGAGCGGGATCTGCTTCCACTGCGCCTTCGCGTGCTTGGCCGGCACCGTGCCCGTGCCGCCGGGCGGGGTCGTCCCCTTCGCGGTCGCCGGGTTGTGGTGGGTGGGCGGGGTCGTCGTCGTCGCGGAGCTCCCGCCCGAGGCGCTCTGCAGCACCCAGCCGAAGATGAACAGCGCCGCGACGAGGGCGACGACGGCGCCGACGCGGGCGACCGGGATACGCGGCCGCCCCGCTCTGATCCCCTGCGCCTCGAGGCGGCGGGCGAACCAGTCGTCCAGCCCCTCGTCGCCGCGAGGAGGATCGAACGGGGGCTCCCCTCCGGTGCGCCCGCCCGGTGTCCGCAACTCGGCCATTGTCCACCAGAACGTTACACGCCTCGTAGGATCCTCCTGCGTGGCCTGCGAGATGATCGACACCTGGGTGGCCGAGGGCGACGCGGCCGCGGTTGGCGCAGCCGTCGTCGGCCCGGAGGGGATCCGCGAGTCGCGCCTGGCCGGCGCCGCCGGGCCGGACTCGCTGTTCGCGCTTGCCTCGCTCACGAAGCCGCTCGTCGCCGTGGCGGTGCTGGTCGCCGCCGAGGAGGGCTCGATCGACCTGGACGCGCCGGTCGCCGAGCACCTCGAGCAGTACCGCGCGCCCGGCCGCCGGGCGATCACGCCGCGCCACCTGCTCTCGCACGCGTCCGGCCTGCCCGAGGTCGGGCCCTCGGGCGTCTCGGCGGTCGCCGTCGAGCCGGTGCGACCGCCCGCGACCCGCCGCGTCTACTCGAACGAGGGCTACGCCGTGCTCGGGGCGCTGCTCGCTGCCGCGACCGGCATCGGCCACGCCGACTACGTGCGGGCCGCGGTGCTCGAGCCGCTCGGGATGGACGCCTACCTCGGCCTGCCCGAGCCGGAGTCCGGCCGCGCGCTCGATGTCCGCGATCCGGGACTGTGGCGGCCGGGCCTGCCGCTCTTCAACTCGCGCGAGTGGCGCGCGCGGGCCACGGCCGCCGGCGGGGCGTTCGCGACCTGTGCCGCCTATGCGCGCTTCGTGCAGCTCCTGCTCGCCCGGGGCGCGCCGCTGCTGGCGGCCGAGACCTTCGCCGAGCTGGCCGAGGTGCAGTACCCGGGCCTGGCCGGGGGCATCGAGTCGTTCCGCACCTGGGAGGTGGCCGACTGGGGGCTCGGGTGCGACATCCGTGACGGCAAGGACGGCCACTGGTCGGGGACGCGGACGTCGCCGGCGACGCTCTCGCACTTCGGCGCGGCGGGGACGCTCATGTGGGCCGACCCGGAGGCGGGCGTCGGGCTCGTCTGCCTCGCCAACCGCGGCACCTACTCCGGCTGGATGATGCGCCCGGGCCGCTGGCCGGACCTCTCCGACCGGGTGATCGCCGAGGCCGGATGAGGGACTGGCGCCACTGCCCCCGCTGCGCGTCGGATCTCGAGCGGCGCGTGCCGGCGGGCGACGACGAGGAGCGTCTGCTCTGCCCGGCGTGCGGCCTGGTGGTGTACGAGAACCCGGCGCCGACGGCCGGCGCGATCGTGGACGACCCGGACGGCCGGATCATGCTCGTGCGGCGCGCGATCGAGCCGTTCAAGGGCAAGTGGGACGTCCCGGGCGGCTTCATCAAGCCCGGCGAGGACGGGGAGGACGCGGTGCACCGCGAGCTCGACGAGGAGCTCGGCGTCGAGGTGCTCGTCGGCGCCGCGGCCTGGGTCATCGCCGACACCTACGGGGCGGGGGGCGTGCCCACGCTCAACATCTTCTACCTGGCCCGGATCGTGAGCGGCGAGCCGGCGCCCGCCGACGACGTCGCCGAGATCGCCTGGTTCGGGGCGGACGAGCTCCCGCCACCGTCCGAGATCGCGTTCACCTGCGTCCGCGACGTGCTCGCGCGCCGGCGCCGCGGGCAGCCGGAGGCAGGATCTGGAATTGTCAATGACGCGTAAAGCTCGCCGCCCGCGCGTCGATTACCGGACCGTCAGCGCCCCGGGCGAAAGGAGTTCGGTTCCCGAGGCGGAAAACGCGTCAGCCGGGCCGGGCGCCCGGAGGAAGCGATCATGGACGAGCTGTACGACAAGCATGTGGAGATCGACGAGCGCTGGCTCACCGAGTGGTTCGAGTTCGGCTTTGCCGAGATGTCGAGCTACCTGGCCAAGCACGCGGCGTTCGACGACTTCTGCGACAAGCACGAGCTTGACTGATCGCACCCCCGGCATCGTCCTCGCCCTCTGAGCGAGCGGGACGGCCGTTGCGGAGCCGCGGAATAGAATCCGCGGATGCCGCCGTTCGAGCCCGTCCCCAAGCAGCCTGACCACATCGGTCTCGAGCATCGCGTGCTCGAGCGCTGGGAGCGCGAGCGCACGTTCGAGACGCTCCGCGACCGGAACCGCGGCGGCGAGCCGTTCAGCTTCATCGACGGCCCCATCACCGCCAACAACCCGATGGGCGTCCACCACGGCTGGGGGCGCACCCTGAAGGACGTCTGGCAGCGCTACTACGCGATGCAGGGCTACGACCTGCTCTACCAGAACGGCTTCGACTGCCAGGGCCTGTGGGTCGAGGTGGGCGTCGAGAAGGAGCTCGGCCTGAACTCGAAGCGCGAGATCGAGGCCTACGGGCTCGACCGCTTCGCCCGCGCCTGCCGCGACCGGGTCGCGTTCTACGCCGGCCAGCTCACGAACCAGTCGAAACGGCTCGGCCAGTGGATGGACTGGGAGCGGTCGTACTACACGATGACCGACCCCAACATCAGCTACATCTGGGGCTTCCTGAAGGACTGCCACGAGCGCGGCTGGCTCTATCGCGGCCACCGCTCGATGCCGTGGTGCCCGCGCTGCGGCACGTCGCTCTCCCAGCACGAGCTGATCGACTCCTACAAGGACCTGACCCACCCGTCGCTGCACGTGCGCCTGCCGCTCAAGGGCCGCGAGCGCGAGTACCTGGTCGTGTGGACGACGACGCCGTGGACGCTGCCGGCGAACGTGGCCGCCGCGGTGCGGCCGGATGCCGACTACGTGCGTGTCGAGACGGCGGCGGGCATTGCCTATGTCGCCGCCGACCGGCTCGAGGCCAGCCCGATCTCGGGCCGGGTGCTCGGCAAGGTGCGCGGCTCCGAGCTCGTCGGCCTCACCTACACTGCCCCGTTCGAGGAGCTGCCCGCCCAGGAGGGCTTCGAGAACCGCGTGGTCGCCTGGGAGGACGTGTCGATGGACGAGGGCACCGGCATCGTTCACATCGCCCCGGGCTGCGGCGAGGAGGACTTCGAGCTCGGCCGCCGCGAGGAGCTCGCGACGCTGATCCCGGTCGACGAGGCCGGCGCCTTCGTGCAGGACTACGGCTGGCTGCACGGCCACGTCACCGCCGAGGCGGCGCAGATGATCGTCGACGACCTGGGCCAGCGCGGCCGCCTGGTTGCGGACGGTGAGATCACCCACCGCTACCCCGTCTGCTGGCGCTGCGGCACCGAGCTGATCTACCGCCTCGTCGACGAGTGGTTCATCCGCTGCGAGGAGATCCGCCAGCCGATGATCGAGGCCGCCCGCGGGGTCGAGTGGACGCCGCCCCAGTACGGCAAGCGGATGGAGGACTGGCTCGTCAACATGGGAGACTGGTGCATCAGCCGCAAGCGCTACTGGGGGCTGCCGCTGCCGTTCTACTTCTGCGAGCACGGCCACATGACGGTGGTGGCGTCGCAGGCCGACCTCGAGGAGCGGGCGCTGCGCGGGATGGAGAAGGTCGAGGAGCTGCACCGGCCGTGGATCGACGAGGTCGTCATCCGCTGCGGCGAGTGCGACGCCGAGGCGCATCGCCTGCCCGACGTCGGCGATTGCTGGCTTGACGCCGGCATCGTCCCGTTCTCGACGCTCGGCTGGCGGAACGACACGTTCGTCGAGGCCGGCTACGCCGCCGGCGCGGGCGTCGGCGTCACGATCGCCGACCTGCCCGACCACGCCAACTGGGAGCGCTGGTACCCGGCCACCTGGGTGTCGGAGATGCGCGAGCAGATCCGGCTCTGGTTCTACTCGATGCTCTTCATGGGCGTCGTCCTCGACGGCCGCGCACCCTACCGCAAGGTGCTCACCTACGAGAAGGTGAACGACGAGACCGGCCGGCCCATGCACAAGTCGTGGGGGAACGCGATCTGGTTCGAGGACGCGATCGAAGACATGGGCGCCGACGTCATGCGATGGATGTACGCCGGCCAGCAGCCCGCCCAGAACCTGAACTTCGGCTACGGCCCGGCGGGCGAGGTGAAGCGGCGCCTGCTGACGCTCTGGAACACCTACTCGTTCTTCGTCCTCTACGCGAACGTCGAGGGCTTCACGCCCCGCTACGACCTGCTCGAGACCGGCCCCGACCCGGCCAGGGCGCGACCGCTCGACCGCTGGCTCGCCGCCCGCACCCAGTGGCTCGTCGGGGAGTGCCGGGCGGCGCTCGACGCGTGGGAGTCGCCGCGGCTCGTGCGCGCGTTCGAGACGTTCCTGGACGACCTCTCCAACTGGTACGTGCGGCTGTCGCGGACGCGCTTCTGGCGCTCGGACGACCCGGCCGACACGAAGGCCGCGTTCGAGGCGCTCTGGTACGCGCTCGTGCAGGCGATCCGGTGCGTCTCGCCGGTGATGCCGTTCCTGGCCGACGAGGTGTGGCAGAACCTCGTCCGCGGGGTCTGCCCGGACGCACCTATCGGCGTGCACCTGGCCGGGTACCCGGAGGTGCGCGAGGAGCTGGCCGACGCCGAGCTGGTGGCGGCGATGGACACCGTGCGGGCGGTCGTTCGGCTCGGCTTCCGCAGCCGCGACGAGGCGCACATCAAGCTGCGTCAGCCGCTGCGCGAGGTGATCGTCGCGACCGACGACCCGGTCCGCCGCGGCCACATCGCCGAGCACGTCGAGCTGGTCGCCGCCGAGCTCGGGGTGAAGGGCGTGCGGCTGACGACCTCGGCGGAGGAGTTCGCCCAGGTCGAGGTCATGCCGCTCCTCAAGCTGCTCGGCCCCAGGTACGGGCGCGAGCTGGCGGTCATCCGCGGCCTCCTGCGCGAGGGCGAGTTCGAGCTCCAAGACGGCCGCGTGCGCGTCGGCGACTGGGTGCTCGAGCCGGGCGAGTACGAGCTGCGGGCGCGCGCCCGCGAGGGCTTCGCGGTCGCAGACGGCGACGGCTTCGCCGTGGCGCTCGACACCGAGATCACGCCGGAGCTTCGGCTCGAGGGCGTCGTCCGCGACGTGATCCGCACGATCCAGAAGATGCGCCAGGACGCCGGCTTCGAGGTCACCGACCGGATCCGGATCACCTTCCCGGAGAACGACGGCGACGTCAGCCGCGCCTTCGCCGAGCACGGCGAGTGGATCGCGTCCGAGACGCTCGCGGTCGCGGTCGAGCCCGGCGCCGAGCTCGCCGTCTCCCGAGCCTAGACCCATCCGGCCGCGACTCCCCCGGGCGGGGGACTGACGCGTACCCGTTCAAGTCACAAACTGGGACTAGCACGATTGCAGTCGTGCAATCCATCGCCACCCCCCAGGAGAGGATCCCATCGTCATGTCCCGAGCCCGCCGGGCACTCGTCCCCGTGGTCGCGCTCGCGAGCCTGCTCCTGCAGGCCTCGAGCGCTGCAGCGACCCTCGCCCCGGCGCCGGCCTCACCCTGGGCCACCGCGAACGGCCGCGTCCTCGCGATCGTGCGCGTGAACGACGTCGTCTACGTCGGCGGCAAGTTCACCCAGATGGTCGACACGAATGGCACGGTGCTCGCGCGGAACCACCTCGCGGCCGTGTCGGCGATCGACGGGCATGTGCTGCCGTGGAACCCGGGCGCGAACGGGACCGTGCGCTCGATGGCCGTGTCGGTCGACGGCAAGACGGTCTACATCGGCGGCGACTTCACCTCCCTCGGCGGCAAGGCCCGCGCCCACGCGGCGGCGATGGCCGCGATCGCGCCGACCGACCTGACGACCACCGGCACCGTGCGGCCATGGGTCGCCAACACCGACGGGATCGTCTACGCCGTGACCCAGATCGGCCCGCGCGTGTACCTCGGCGGCGCCTTCCTGCACGTGGGCGGCCACGGCCGGCCGCGGCTCGCCTCCGCGTCGGCGGCGACCGGCGCGCTCACCTCGTGGCACCCCAAGGTCGACGGCGCCGTGCGGGCGCTCCTGCCCGCCGCCGGCGGCTCGACGCTCTTCATCGGGGGCTCGTTCCACCACGTGAACAAGGCCGACGTCGCCCACCTGGCCTCGATCGATCCTGTCCAGAACCGCCTGCACCCCTGGCGCTCGCACACGCGCGACACGATCCTGGCGTTCGCCGAGAACGGCAAGTACCTGTACGCCGGCGACCGCGGGGGCGGAGGTCACGTCCGCTCCTTCGTGCTCTCGACCGGCAAGCTGCGCTGGACGGAGACGACCAACGGCAACGTGAACACCGTCGCGCTGGTCGGCTCGGGCGCCTCGCAGCAGCTCGTGCTCGGCGGCCACTTCACCAAGGTCGGCTCGCAGGTACGCCACAAGGTGGCGATCATCAGCCCGATCACCGGCCTCGTCGACCGCTCGCCCGGCGCCTGGCATCCCGCAGCCGCCGGCTCCGACCTCGGCGTCTACTCCGAGCTCGCCTACGGCCAGCACGTCTACTTCGGCGGCGACTTCCTCGAGTGGCAGACCCATCCGGGCGTCGTCGAGCAGCACCACCTGGCGGTGTTCTCGACCACCGCGGCCGCCGACACGACGCCGCCGGTCGCGACCGCGCCCGTGGCCACGATCGCCAACGGCGCCACCCTCGGCGCGTCGAAGGTGCCGCTGCGGCTGACCTGGAAGGCGACCGACTCGGCCAGCGGCGTGTGCCGCTCGACGGTGGCCCGGCGCTTCGCCGGCAACCCGTTCGCGTCCGTGCCGCTGACCCTCGCCACCGTGCGGTCGGCGACGACTCAGGCCGCGCCCGCGTCGAAGGCCTACCTGTTCTCGGCGTCCGCGACCGACTGCTCCGACCTCGCCTCCGCCACGGCCACGTCGGCGCCCGTCCACCTGAGCGCCTACCAGAACTCGAGCCCCGCGATCGTCTACCGCGGCGGTTGGAGCCCCCTGCGCGCCCGCGCCGCCTACGGCGGGTCGGTGCGGCGCACGAGCCGGGCCGGCGCCACCGCCACGCTGCGCTTCACGGGCCGCGAGATCGCCTGGGTCGCGTCCAAGACGCCCACGAGCGGCAGCGCCCGCGTGCTGATCGACGGGAAGTCGGTCGCGATCGTGCACCTGCGCGCGACGACCTCGGCCCAGCGTCAGGTGGTCTTCGCCCGCACCTGGGCGACCGCCGGGCCGCACACGATCCGGATCGTCTGCCTGGGCACGCGCTCGCACCCGCAGGTCTCGCTCGACGCCCTGCTCGTCCTGCGCTAGGGGTTCGGCCGTAGCATCCGGGCACGATGCCGGAGACGGATCGCTGGGCGAGCTGGCTGGCGGAGCGCCGATTCGGCGGCGACCGGGAGACGCGTGATCGGCTTTTCGCGGAGGTGCTCCATCCCATCCGCGACCGGGTGCTCGACGGAGCCGAGCCCTTGTCGGGCCGCCGCGTGCTCGACGTGGGCTGCGGTGAGGGGTTGATCGGGTTCGGGGCGCTCGAGCGAGGCGCGGGAGCGGTTGTCTTCTCGGACATCTCGGCGGACGTTCTCCGCGAGTGCGAGCGACGCGCCGCCGTGGCGGGCGTGCTCGACCGTTGCGACTTCGTCCGATGTTCGGCGGACGACCTCGAACCGCTCCCGTCGGCTTCCGCTGACGTGGTCGTCGCCCGGTCGGTCCTGATCTACGTGGCCGCCAAGCGGGCGTGCTTCCGCGAGTTCAACCGGGTGCTCGCACCTCGTGGGCGACTCTCGCTGTTCGAGCCGATCAACCGGTTCGCCCAGGTGGAGTGGACCGGGAATCACATGTTCGGTGTGGACGTCACACCGGTGGCGGACGTGATCGAGAAGATCAGGGCGGTGTATCACGACGCCGTCCCGCCGCAGACGGATCCGATGTTGGACTTCGATGAGCGCGACCTCGTCGCGCTGGCCGAAGAGGTGGGGTTCGGCGAGGTGGAGCTCACGCTGACTGCCGAGATCCGCGCCGCCGACCCGGTGCCGTGGAACGTGTTCGTGCGGACGGCCGCCAACCCGAACGTGCCGACCCTCGCCGAGGCGATGGACGCCGCGCTCACCGCCTCGGAGCGAGGTCGGTTGGTTGCACATGTACGGCCGCTGGTCGAATCGGGTCACGCGACCTGGCGCATGGCTCACGCCTACCTGCGGGCCAGGCGTTAGGAGCCGACGGCGCGGCGGAGCTCGGTCGGGAGCGTGAAGTGCACGTCCTCCGGCTCGGCGTGCTGGGCCTCGACGTGCTCGACGCCCAGCTCGCGGAAGTGGGCGATCACGCGGTCGACGAGCGTCTCGGGCGCGGACGCGCCGGAGGTGATGCCGACCGTCTCGACCCCCTCGAGCCAGGCCGGGTCGATGTCGCCCTCGTCGTCGATCAGGTGGGCCGGCACGCCCAGCTCGCGCGTCACCTCGACCAGGCGATTCGAGTTGGACGAGTTCCGCGACCCGATCACGAGCACGAGGTCGACCACCGTCGCCAGCCGCTTGACGGCGTTCTGGCGGTTCTGGGTGGCGTAGCAGATGTCGTCGCGCTTCGGCCCGATGGCGGCCGGGTAGCGGCGGCGCAGGGCCGCGATGATCTCGACGGTCTCGTCGACCGAGAGCGTCGTCTGGGTGATGTAGGCGACCCGCTCGGGATTGGGCACGTCGAGCACCTCGACGTCGGCGATCGACTCGACCAGGCGGATCGCCTCGGGCGCCTCGCCCATCGTCCCGATCACCTCCTCGTGGCCGGCGTGGCCGACGAGGACGATCGTGTAGCCGCGGGCGGCGAACCGGCGGGCCTCGGCGTGCACCTTGGTGACGAGGGGGCAGGTCGCGTCGAGCACCTGCAGGCTGCGCTCGGCGCTGCGCCGGTGCACCTCCGGGGCGACGCCGTGGGCGGAGAGCACGAGCACGGCGCCGGGCGGGACGTCCTCCTCGGTCTCGACGAAGACGGCGCCGCGGCCGGTCAGCTCCGAGACGACGTGGCGGTTGTGCACGATCTCGCGGCGGACGTACACGGGCGGCCCGAAGTGGTCGAGGGCCCGCTCCACCGTGTCGACGGCACGGTCGACTCCGGCGCAGTAGCCGCGGGGTGAGGCGAGCACGACCTTGCGGGGCGCCATGCGCCCTATGGTACTGACTACCTGTGGCCCCAGTCGGCGGTCCACACCGCGGCGCCGGCGTGGCCCAGGAAGCGCCCCTGTGCGCGGCCGATGCCGACGAACCGGAAGAGCGGCGAGAGCAGGATCGCGCGGTGCTCGGGGCTGTGCATCCACATCTGCACGACGCCGGCGGGCGTGGCGTCGAAGCCGGTGCCCCAGGCCAGCGTCTCGCCGGCCTCCCAGTAGCCGTACGTGAGGAAGCCCGAGCTCAGGATGCGGCCGTAGAGCGTCGAGCCCCACGGGCTCGTGTGGGCGAAGTAGTGGTGCACCAGCATGTCGTTCGAGTGGTGCCGGGCGGCCCAGTGCAGGCGCGGCGAGGGGACGACCGGGCGCAGGCCGTGCGAGCGGCGAACGTCGTTGATCGCCTGGAAGAGCGGGTACCAGGGCGTGCTCGCGGCGCGGGCGGTGGCGGTGCCGAGGCCGGCGGCCAGGGCGAGGGTTGCGAGGACGACGATCAGACGACGGCGCATGCCGTCAGTGATCGGCGGCCCCGGCGGCGGGATTAGAAAAGGATCTGTAAAACGTCAGGTCGTGGCGGCGCCGCGAAGCAGCCGGCCGACTCGACGGAGGATCGTGGCCGAGCACCTGATCGGGCTTGAGCTCCGGCAGCAGGTGTTCGCATTCGACGGCGGTTCGCGAGACATGGAAGTTGGCGAGCGGTCGTCCGACCGCCTGGGGCAGGTCAGCTGTCGCGGATCGCGACCCGCGTGCCCAGCGTCGCGAACTTCCACACCACCTGGGCGTCGCCGTCGGCGATCCGGATGCATCCGTGCGAGGCCGGGACGCCGGGGACGTCCGGGTACTCGTGGAACGCGAACCCGCCGGTGAAGTAGTCGGCGTAGGGGAGCCACACGTCGAAGAGCGTCGACCACGACATGATCTCCTTGCGGTAGATGTGGAAGATCCCGTCGGGCGTGAAGTGGCCCGGGCCGGCCGTGGAGACGTGGATGGCGCGCTTGACGTGGCCGAGCTTGCCGATCAGGAGCAGCACCTGCCGGGCCTTGTGGACTTCCATGTGCTTGTGCTTGTGTCCCCAGGAGACCGGGATCTGGGCGTGCTTGAGGGCCTGGTAGGTGGCCGTGCCGGCGACGCCGTCGCGGGGCAGGCCGACCCAGCCCTGAAACGCCATGACCGCCTGGATCGTGCGGTTGCCGTAGTTGCCGGTCGCGAGGCCCGGAGCCAGGTACTTGAGCCTGATCAGCTTGAGCTGCAGGGCCTTGACGATGTTCGAGGACGACGCAGGCGTGACCTGCGTCGTGGCGGCCGATGCGGCCGGCGCCGCCACCGCGAGCAGGGCTCCGGTGGCGAGGGTGGCGAGAACGAGGCGGCGGATCATGGGCAGATGATACGGGAGCGCGGCGCGCGGACGGTGTGCGAACCTGTGACGGTCCTGTATCAGCGCCCGGCGCCGGCGTTGAACGCCACCAGACGTGGCCGCGAGCCCAGCTCGATGGTCGCCCAGTGGCAGTTCGCGAGCCACATGCGCCGGTGCGCGGCCGGATCGGCGCCGAGGACGACGCTCGCGACCAGCACGCGCGTGAGCGAGCCGTGCGTGGCCGCCAGGGTCGTGCCCGGCAGCTCGCGCACGGATGCGAAGAACGCTGCGGCCCGGTCGCGGGCCGCGGCCAGCGTCTCGGCGCCCTCGGGCGCGACCGGGTCGGTGTCGGCGTGCCAGCGGGCGTGGGCCTCGGACAGCGGGCCCGCCTCGATCTCGGCGACGGTGAGGCCCTCGAACGGCCCCGCGTCGATCTCGGTCAGGCGCTCGTCCACGGTCACCTCGGGCGCGCCGTGGGCCTGGGCCGCCGCGATCGTCTCGCCCGTGATCCGGGCACGGCCGAGCGGCGAGCAGAAGACGCGGTCGATCCGCTCCCGCGCGAGCGCCGCCGCGGCCGCGCGCGCCTGGGCGACGCCCTCGTCGCTCAGCGGAATGTCCGACCGCGTCGTGTAGCGGCCCTCCGCGTTCCACGCGGTGGCGCCGTGACGGACGACGATCAGCCGCCGCTCAGGCGATCCGCTGCCAGAGGCCGTCGTTGTCTCCGATCGGCGTGCGCTTGACGATCCCCGCCCGCTCGAGCTCGGCCAGGGCGGACGCGGCGGCCGCCGGCGTGCAGTCGTCGTTTCGGTCGCGGCACACCTGGGCCACCTCGACGGTGACCAGGCCGGCCGGGAACGCCGCCAGCAGATCCGCCGGCTCCGGTGCCGGCCGCCGGGGCAGGTCGGGCGCCAGGTTGGCGACGCACAGGTCGTAGGCGTCGAAGGGCTGCCAGCCGCCGGCGACGAGCCGCTGCCCGTCACGCTCGAACACGAGGCTCGGCGCCGTGAAGCGCGCGCCGGAGTCTGACTCGGCCGCCCGGCCCTGCGCCACCGCCGGGGCGCCGGTCTCGCCCGCGCTGCGGGCCTCGGCCCGGTCGCGCTGGTAGGCCGCCTCGACCTCCGGATCGCCGATCCCCGTCACGATCGCCGCCCCGTCGAGCCCGACGCTTTCGGCCATCTCGGCGAGGTCGTCGTCGCCGTCCAGCAGGAGCGTCGAGGTGAACCAGGCCAGGCGGATCGCGCGCAGCAGCCGGGCCGCGGCGGCGGCCCCGTCGCGCTCGGCCGCCTTGACCGCGCGGCAGGCGCGGCCCGACGCGATCAGGCGCGTCCGCGGCGTGCTCGACACCGGCATCCCGAACCGCCCGCCGAAGTCCAGCCAGCCCTGCACCCGGCTCTCCGGCGTGACCCCTGCCCGCTCCCGCGCGCGGGTGTCCTCGGACAGGCCGATCATCACGGTGCGCCACTCGAGGCCATCGCCGTAGCGCCACTCGAGGGCGCGCAGGAACGGCTCGGCGGAGTACGCCCAGGGGCAGCTGGGATCGGTGTACTGCGTCACGCGGACGGGCGCGTCGGCCACGGCGGCAGACTACCCTCGTGTGCCCCGTGACCGCGCGAGACTCCTCCGCCGTGCGCCGCCGCCGCCTCGGCGCCCAGCTGCTGGCCGGGACGCCGGCGGGCTCGGCCGCGGAGGTCGCCCGTCGCCTGCTCTCGGTGCAGTCGCAGAACCTCCGCGCCGGCCGCCTCGCCGTCCGCGGCCGCACGCGCGGCCTGACCGCGGCGAGCGTGAACGCCGAGCTCGAGCGCCGCGACGTGCTCGTCACGTGGACGTGCCGCGGCACGCTCCACATGGTGCTCCCGGACGACTACCCCTGGCTGCTCGGCCTGTCGGCGCCGACCCAGCGGACCGGCAACCTGCGCCGGCTCGAGCAGTGCGGCTACTCGCCCGACCGGGCCCGGGCGGCGGCCGATCTGGCCGTGCGGGTGCTGGGCGCGGAGGGGCCGCTGGCACGCGCCGAGATCGGGGCGCGGCTCGAGGCGGCCGGCTACGACCCATCGGGCCAGGCGCTCGTCCACATCCTGTTCCTGGCCTCGTACGACGGGCGGATCGTGCGGGGGCCATTCCGCGGCGCCGAGCAGGCGTTCGTGCTCACGCGCGACTGGCTCGGCGCCGAGCCGCCGCCGCTCACGGCAGAGCGGCGGC
>DASUHM010000045.1 GCA_036273515.1 Gaiellales bacterium | reverse complement strand
CGGATGCGGATGACCCGAAGACGCGTCGTCACCGGCCTCGGCGCGGCGGCCCTCGCCGCAGGCGGCGCGGCGGCGAGCGCGCGGCGGCTGCCGCTGCACACCTGGTACGACGAGCTCACCGGCGCCTGCGGCCCGAGCGGCCCCTCGCCGCCGCGGCTGCCCGGGACGCGCGTCGTCCCGGGCACGCTGCACTCCGTGTCCGTCCCTGAACCGGTCGGCTACGCGGTCGGCCTGCCGCCCGGGCACGCCGGGAGCGCTGCGGCGGTGTGTCTGCCCGGCCGCGGCAGCGACGCGGACTGGGTGATGAACGGGCTCCACGCCGTCGACTTCGTCGCGGCGGCCGGCCTGCGCTTCGCCGTCGTGGCCGTCGACGGCGGCCAGAGCTACTGGCACCGGCGGGCCGACGGCGAGGACCGCATGCGTATGCTGATCTCGGACTTCCTGCCGCTCCTGCGAAGCGCGTTCGGACTCGAGCCGCGGGCGATCATGGGCTGGTCGATGGGCGGCTACGGCGCGCTGCTCGCCGCCGAGCGGCACCCGCAGCGGTTCCCGACGGTCGCCGTCTCGAGCGCCGCCATCTGGGAGACCCACGCCCAGCAGGCCTCGGGCGTGCCCGACGCGTTCGACGGCGCCGCCGACTTCGCCCGCAATGACGTCTTCGCAGGCGCCGGCCGGCTGGCCCGCTCGGCGGTCTGGCTCAGCTGCGGCACCGCCGACCCGTTCCTGGCGAACGATCGGGCGTTCGCCGCAAGGCTCCCCCACCGCCCGGCAGGCAGGTTCACGGCCGGCTGCCACGACGACGACTTCTGGCGGCGGATGCTGCCCGCGCAGGTGCAGTTCGTCGGCCGGGCACTCGCGGCCTAACCCGCGTCGCGCTGCATCGCCGGGGCCTCCAGGATCCGCCCGAGGATGTCGCCGGCGCGGATCAGGTCGTCCGCGTCGACCTGCGAGCCGAGCTCGTTCGCCCACGCCCGCTGGGCTTTCTGGATCTTCCGCAGCGCGTCGGCGCCGGCAGGGGTGAGCGTGGCGAGCTTCGTGCGCCTGTCGCCCGGGTGCTCGTCGTAGCGGATCAGCCCGTCCCGCTCGAGCTCGTCGGCGACGCGCTGGATGCTCTGGCGGGCCAGGCTCCAGGCGCGGGCGATCTCGGCGACGCTCATCGGCGCCGTCTCCACGGCGGCGAGCACACGCCAGCGCGCGCTCGTCTGGCCGGCCGGGCGGGCGAGCGCGTCGCCCACGGCCGTGAGCGCGCCGTCGAGCCGGAATGCGAGCACGATGAGACGGCTCAGCGCCTCGCCCGCGGACGTGCGCGCCGGATTGACAGCATCCTGTCGATCTGATAGATTCCGCTCCATAACGACAGCATACTGTCAAAACGAGGAGCCGTGAGATCCATGGACATGAAGCTCGAGCTGGTGACCGTTCCCGTGACCGATGTCGACCGGGCGAAGGCGTTCTACGTCGACAAGGCCGGGTTCGTCGCCGACCACGATCACACCGTCGACGAGGGCCTGCGCTTCGTGCAGCTGACGCCCCCGGGCTCGGCCTGCTCGATCGCCATCGGCACCGGACTGACCGACACCGCGCCGGGCGCCGCGAACTGTCAGCTCGTCGTCGCCGACATCCACGCCGCCCGTGACGAGCTGATCGGCCGCGGCCTCGACGTCGGCGAGGTGCAGGGGTTCGACTGGGGCTCGTTCGTGTTCTTCGCCGACCCGGACGGAAATCGCTGGGCCGTGCAGCAGCTTCCGCCCCGAGGCTGAGCGGGCCGAGGGCGCCTACGGCCGGACGAGTGGCTTGTACTTGATCCGGTGCGGCTGGTCGGCCTCGGCGCCGAGCCGCGTGCGCCGGTTCTCCTCGTACTCGTCGTAGGCGCCCTCGAACCACACCACCTCGGAGTCGCCCTCGAAGGCGAGGATGTGCGTCGCGACCCGGTCGAGGAACCAGCGATCGTGGCTGATCACGACCGCGCAGCCGGCGAACGAGACCAGCGCCTCCTCGAGCGCGCGGAGCGTGTCGACGTCGAGGTCGTTGGTCGGCTCGTCGAGCAGGAGCAGGTTGCCTCCGGAGCGCAGGAGCTTGGCCAGGTGGAGCCGGTTGCGCTCGCCGCCGGAGAGATCCGAGACCCGCTTCTGCTGGTCGCCGCCGCGGAAGTTGAACGACGCGACGTAGGCCCGCGAGGCGATCTCGCGGGTGCCGACGGTGATCCTGTCCTTGCCCCCGGTGATCTCCTTCCACACCGTGTTCACGGGGTCGAGGTCGGCGCGGGCCTGGTCGACGTAGGCGAGCTGCACCGACGGCCCGAGCCGCAGCTCGCCCTCGTCCGGCTCCTCCTGCCCGGCGATCATGCGGAAGAGGGTCGTCTTGCCGGCCCCGTTCGGTCCGATGACGCCGACGATGCCGCCGGCGGGCAGCGAGAAGTCGAGCCCGTCGATCAGGAGCCGATCGCCGTAGCCCTTGCGCAGCCCGGACGCCTCGACGACGACGTCGCCCAGGCGCGGCCCGGCGGGGATGTGGATCTCGACCGTGTCCAGCTTGACGGCGGCCTCGTCGGCCAGCAGCTGCTCGTACGCGGTGACGCGGGCGCGGCTCTTGGCGTGGCGGGCGCGGGGCGCCATCCGCACCCACTCGAGCTCACGCTGGAGCGTGCGGCGGCGGGCGGACTCCTGCTTCTCCTCGACGGCCAGGCGAGCCTGCTTCTGCTCGAGCCACGACGAGTAGTTGCCCTGAAACGGGATGCCATGGCCGCGGTCGAGCTCAAGGATCCAGCCGGCGACGTTGTCGAGGAAGTAGCGGTCGTGCGTCACCGCGAGCACGGTGCCCTGGTAGTCGTCCAGGAACCGCTCGAGCCAGCCGACCGACTCGGCGTCGAGGTGGTTGGTCGGCTCGTCGAGCAGGAGCAGGTCGGGCGCGGAGAGCAGCAGCCGGCACAGGGCGACGCGGCGGCGCTCGCCGCCGGAGAGGTTCGTGACGTCGGCGTCGGACGGCGGCAGCCGCAGCGCGTCCATCGCGATGTCGAGCATGCGGTCGAGGCTCCAGGCGTCGGTGCGGTCGATCCGGTCCTGCACCTCGCCCTGCTCCTCGAGCAGCGCCTGCATCTCGTCGTCGGACATCGGCTCGGCGAACTTCGCCGAGATCTCGTTGAAGCGGTCGAGCAGTGCGCGCTTCTCGGCGACGCCCTCCTCCACGTTGCCGCGCACGTCCTTGGCCGGGTCGAGCTCGGGCTCCTGGGGCAGGTAGCCGACGGTCGCGCCGGGCGCGATCCGGGCCTCGCCGTTGGACGGCTCGTCGAGGCCGGCCATGATCCGCAGGAGCGTCGACTTGCCGGCGCCGTTCGGGCCGAGCACGCCGATCTTCGCCCCCGGCAGGAACGACAGCGAGATGTCGCGCAGCACCTGCCGCTCGGGCCCGTAGAACTTGTTGCAGCGGTACATGGAGTAGACGTAGGTCTGGCTCATGGGCCGCAGGATACGTGCACCAGAAGGGGTCTGACCCCGCTTGGTGCGCTAGCTGCGGCGGGACGACCAGGCCATGCCCAGCATGGCCGCGGCCGAGAAGCCGACCGCGCCGGAGAGGATGGCGACCGCGACGCCGCCGCCCAGGTCGCTCACGCCGACCAGCCCCGGGCCGGCGATCAGGAACACCGGCGTGAGGACGATGATGCGGTCGCGCATGTACTGGCGCGGCCCGGCTGCCCACCAGTAGAAGCAGACGACGCCGACGACGACGGCCAGCGCGACCGCGATCCGGCCGGTGGTGAGCTCGGAGATGATCCCGAGCCGCCCGGCCACCAGGAACGCCAGCGCGGCGATGGCCGCAAACGCGCCGCCGCCCGCCACGTACAGGTCGCGGCGGACGAGGCGGCGCAGCTGTTCGGGGGGCAGCGTCATCGGTGCCGACGCCGCCCCCCGGAGAGGCTGATCAGTCGCCCTCGGCAATCGCCGGGACGTCTGCCCGGTGCTCGTTGAGAACGTTGCCGTGGTGCTGCTGGCGGCCGTAGTACAGGGCGAGCCCTGCGATCACGACCACGGCGACGCCCATGATCGGCCCGTACTGCTGGTACGTCTTCGTCCCGTAGAAGTAGTCCCGCGGCCAGGCCAGGTTCACCGCCATGCACGCGCCGTAGACGATCGCGAGCACGTTGGTGAGGACCGCCCACCGGCCGAGCTTGAACAGACCGAGGCTGGCGCTGCTCAGGTTGGACGGCCAGCTGTTGTTCAGACGCTGCTGCAGGAGCGGGATCGTCACGCCCAGGTAGGCCAGGTACATGAAGATGATCCCGAGGGCGATGATGACCTCGAACGCGTACTGGTTGTAGATGTTGAAGGCCAGGACGAGGATCGAAATGACGCCGACCAGCACTGCTGGGAACACCGGCACCCTGCGTGTGCCGGACACGTGCGCCAGGCGCGAACCGCCCGGCAGGTTGTCGTCACGCCCCATCGCGAACATGATCCGCACCGACATTGCGTGGATGGCCAGGCAGCAGACGAAGATGGCCACGGCCACGTCGGCCAGGAACACCTTGCCCCATGTCGAGCCAAGGACGTCCGTTGTGATGCTGGTGAGGCCGTTCAGGCCCGTGATGCCGGCGAAGCCCTTGTCACTCACCGCCATTGCGCCGAACAGGATCAGCAGGAAGCCCATGGAGCCGGCCGTGGCCAGCGCCTGGAGCACTGCCTTGGGGGCCTTGCGGCGCGGGTCGTCGGTCTCCTCGGCCAGCGACCCCGCGCTGTCGAAGCCATACATCACGTAGAGCGGCATGATGGCGCCGATCAACAGGGCTCCGAACCAGCCCCAGGCGTGGCCTGCGCCGGTGCCCTGGGTGGTCGTCAGCACCGTCACAGGGCTGCGGGTGGTGTGGATCAGGAACAGGATGATCAGGCCCGAAGCGCCCACCAGCTCGGCGATCACGCCGATGTTGTTGATCCTGGCGAGAATGGC